>NZ_RZST01000578.1:0-1972 GCF_003997575.1 Mesorhizobium sp. M1A.F.Ca.IN.022.07.1.1 | reverse complement strand
GTCTGTGACACGTCTTCTTCCTCCGAATGACCGCGCCCGCTCTCCCGCCCGGTCGGGCGGGAGAAGGAAGGGAGCGACGCTGCTCTGTCTGCAGCCGATTTCAGCCAACTCGATGCGTCGGAGCGCCGCTCCAGGGTTTGTCCTCACGCAAGTCCGTACGGAAAACTTCCCTGGAATTGCGTTGGCGCGACCTCAGTTCTTCTTCAGGAACTTGTCGATGTTCGCCGGCGTCACGAGCTGGAAGGGGATGTAGACCTTGCGCTCCACCTTCTCGCCCTTGGAGAGCTTCAGCGCCGCATCGAGCGCGCCCGCGCCTTGGCCAGCCGCATCCTGGAAGACCGTGACGTCGAGATCGCCCGCCTGCATCGCGGCCAGCGCGTCCTGGGTTGCGTCGACGCCGCCGACCACGACCGACTTCATGTCGATATTGGCGGCCTTCATCGCCTGGATGGCGCCGATGGCGCTTTCGTCATTGTTGGCGATGACGCCGTCGAACGGCTTGCCGGACGACAGCCAGTTGGTCATCAGGTTCTGCGCTTCGTCACGCTTCCAGTTCGAGGTCTGCTTGTCGATGATCTTGATGAAGTTGCAGTCCGGCGTGGCAATCACTTCATCGATATCCTTGGTGCGCTGCACCGCCGCCTGATTGGAAAGCTCGCCCATGATCACATAGACATTGGCTTCCTTCTTGCCGGCTTCCTTGAACAGGCGGCAGATTTCCTTGGTCTCGAGCGTGCCGGACTCGGCCTCATTGGACGCGACGAAAGCCTGGTTGTCGGGCAGCTTGTCGACATTGACCGGCTCGCGGTTGACATAGACCAGCGGGATCTTGGCCGCGGCCGCCGCATCCGACATCGCCTGGGTGGCCGAAGTGTCGACCGGGTTGACGATGATCGCGTCGACGCCCGAAGCGGCGAAGTTCTTGATCTGGTCGAGCTGCTTGGCCACGTCGTTCTGCGCGTCCTCGACCTGCAGTTCGACGCCGTCCATGCCCTTGGCCTGGGCGATCATGCCGTTGCGCAGCACGGTCAGGAAATTGTCGTCGAAAAGAGCCATCGAGACGCCGATCTTGGCGGCGAAGGCGGACGAACACATCAGCGCCGAAAGCGCGACGCCCAAAAGCAGTTTCTTCATTTTAGTTTCTCCTCCACTTGGTGTCCGGCTGCACCGATTGAACCGGAATCCCCGATGTTACCGGGGAATCTCTCCCATGGCCCTTCCGGCGGCGTTTTCCTCGCATAATGGAACGCCTGGTCCTCTGCTTGAAACAGATGTTCCGGAACGAAAGAACCAAAATACCCAGTTGGTGAAATATTTATTCCATTTCGCTTGCAGCCGTCAAGGGAGATTCGAAATGGACGTGCCGGTTTTTCGATGGAGGCAAGCGTGCAGCGCCCTCGCGGCCGGCATGCAAACGTTCTGCGGCGGAATCCCCGGGCGATTTCACGTCGCGAAAGAATTCCATCAGCCTGATGGATCACATCATTCCGACGGGAGACGGCTTAGATGTTTTCCGGCAGATAGATGTCGAAGGGGAGAAAGGTCTGGCCGGGCGCATTGGCGGCGCCGGTCTCGATGGCATGCGCCATCAGGCCGACAAGCTCGCGGCAGAGCGCCGCCAGCGGGGTCGAGATCACCATGGTCAGGATGTTGTCGGCAAGTGCCGCGCGCGACTCCGCATTGATCTCGTTGCAGACGACCACCGGCATATGCGCCGGTCTCGCCGCCCTCAACGCCGCGACCGCGCCCTCCATGCCGCCGCCGGCGACGTAGCAGCCGGCAAGGTCGGGATGCCGAGCCAGAAGCTCGAGCATCGCATCATGCGTCACCTGGTTGGCCTCCAGGTTGACCAGCGTCTCCATCACCGTGAAATCCGGCGCATGCTCGCGAAAATAGGAGCGGAAGCCGATCTCGCGCAGCTCGTGACCATGAAAACGGTGGCTGCCGACGAAAAGGGCGACCTTGCCTGGCT
>NZ_RZST01000577.1:0-1983 GCF_003997575.1 Mesorhizobium sp. M1A.F.Ca.IN.022.07.1.1 | reverse complement strand
GGCCGGAACGCCGGCGACGACAGCGTAAGGCGGCACGTCATGCGTCACCGCCGCGTTGGCACCGATGACGGCGCCATTGCCGATCGTGATGCCTGGCATGATGACGGCGCCATGGCCGATCCAGACATCGTGCCCGATGCTGACCGGCTTTGCCTGCCGCCGCTCTCGAAATGCCGCGTCGACGCCAAGCCAGCGGAAATATTCGTTGGGCCGGTAGCTCACTTTGTGCTGGGTCAGCCGCTCGATCGGATGCTCGAGCGCGTTGATGCGGCTGTTGGCGGCAATCGAGCAGAACTTGCCGATCGTCGTGTAGATCGCTTCCGAATGACGCTCGAAATAGGAAAAATCGCCGACCGTCACGTCGCGCAGGATCACCCGCTCGCCGATCGATGCATAGCGGCCAAGCTTGCACCCCTTCAACTCCGCGGTCGGATGGATGCGCGGCTCGGGATCCTTCGCAACGAGATGTTCAGGACGGTCCATGGCGCGGCTTTACGCCCGAGCGATTGCCCCGGCAAGCGGGACCAATCATCCGGGCGGATCGGAGCCTAATTGCGGCTTGCCCTTGGTCCACACGACGTTCTGGCCATAGAGCGGCACGGTCGTGACCGACATCTTCGCCGAGCCGTTCTGGACCTGGCGCGAATGCGAGAGATAGATCAGCGTCTCGTTCTTCTTGTCGTAGATGCGGTTCACCACCTGTTTCTTCCAGATCAGGCTGAGGCCCTGCTTGAACACCTCTTCGCCGCGCTCGCTCATGTCGATGTCGCCGATGGTGATCGGCCCGGTCTGGCGGCAGGAGATCGACGAGTCCGACGGATCCTCGAACCAGTTGCCCTTGTGCAGCCGATCGATGATGCTGCGGTCGAAATAGGCGACGTGGCAGGTGACGCCGTCGACCTTTGGATCCTTGATCGCATCGATCATGATGTCGTTGCCGACCCAGTCGACGCCGACCTTGCCGACCTCGTCCGCCATCGCTGCGCCGGCGCCGAGGGCAATGCAGGCGGCAATCAAGCCGATCAGTTTTCGCAAGGAAGCCTCCTCGGGTTTTGCGTTTAGCCGATGTCAGGTGGGACAGGACAATGGCATTTGCAAGCCATTCGATGATTGTCGCGACGGAGGCGGCAGGTCTCGTGGTTGCGGCAACGCGACCGCTTTGCGCGCGCGCCGCCAAACCGCTAAGACTGTCGCCGAACAGGCTCGCGCCGGATCCGCCGGGCCGCGACGATCGCAACGGATAGTTTCTGATGATGCGCTCAATTCTGGTCGGCATCCTCGTCCTGATGGCGGCGGGCATCGGCTGGCTCACTTTCGACTGGTATCGCGGCCATTATGGCGGCCAGCCCTACGGCGCACCGTTCACACTGATCGACCAGAAGAGCGCGCCGATCACCGAGGCCGCGTTCCGGGGCCACCCAAGCGTCGTCTTCTTCGGCTTCACTCATTGTCCGGAAGTCTGCCCGACAACGCTGTTCGAAATGGCCGGCTGGCTGAAGACGATGGGCGACAGCGGCAAGAACCTCAACGCCTACTTCGTCACGGTCGACCCGGAGCGGGACACGCCGCAGATCATCAATTCCTACGTCGGCAATTTCTCCGACCGCATCACCGGCATCACCGGCGATCCGGACAAGGTGCATGCAATGGCCAAGGCCTTCGGCATCTACTGGAAGAAGGTCGACACCGGCGACGGCGATTACACGATGGACCACACGGCCTCCGTGCTGCTCCTCAACGCCAAGGGCGAGTTCGCCGGCACCATCGCCTATGGCGAAAGCGCCGACACGGCTATTGCGAAGCTGAAGCGGCTCGCAGCAGGCGGCCAGGCGTGATCCCGAACCGAAGGTTTGCGTAGCAACAAGTGGAACCGGTTCTCGGAAATGATCACGCTCAAACATGAGTCGCCCTGATGGGGCAGACCAGGTTCCATTTCACGGCGGGCAAGGCCGAGGCTGACCGCATCTTCGCGGCGCTTGATGC
>NZ_RZST01000576.1:0-1986 GCF_003997575.1 Mesorhizobium sp. M1A.F.Ca.IN.022.07.1.1 | reverse complement strand
TGCCGAGATCAGGCGCAACGACCGCCGATGACGAGCTGATCCGCAAGAGCATCGTTGCCGAGTTGCAGAGCCATTCCTGGAGTGGCGGCGACCTTATCGGCGTGTCAGTCGACAAGGGCGTTGTCGAATTGAATGGCGCCATCTTCGACGAGCGTCAGCGCAAGGCGGCGGTCGTTGCCGCCGAAAACATCGCCGGCGTCAGGAAGGTCATCGACAATCTCTTCTGTGCCGGGCCGTTCTCGGTTGTGCTCGTGTCGTAGAGCAATGCGCAGCCAGCGAATCGCCTGGCTGCCCTCGCCCCACCAATCTCAACTCGCCGCTAAGGCCATCAAAGGTCTAAGCAGCACCAGGGCGAATACGATGAGCGCCGTGCCCGCGACCCTGTCGGCTATCTGCTTGCCTCTGCTGAGCCGGCTGCCGAGCAAGACCCACAGCGATCCGGTGGCAGACGTGGTCACCAACAGCACAGTCCAGAAGATGCCGAGCATGCGCGGCTCAGCGTCGATCGGCACGATCGCCAGGCAGTAGATGAAGGCCTTCGGATTGAGGGCGGTTGTTGTGAGAACGGAAAGGCTGTCTCCACTTTGGGATGTCTCGATCCGGTTGCTGACAATCAGACGCAGGCCGAGAATGGCGAGCCACAGGGCTGCGGCCAGCTTCAGCATCTGGATGGCATCGGACGGCATCAGCGGACGCAACGAAAACCAGCTCGCCGCGGCGATCCCATATCCGCAGGACTGCGCGAACAAAAGCGTGGTCGCCTTTCTGCGTTTGGCCGCACCCGCCATCAGAAGAGCATTCGTCGGCCCAGGCACAACGAAAAGCAGAAATGCCTCTAGAAATAATGGCGCGTTCAATCTTCCTGGCTCCCGTGGCACCGACGTAGTCAACCGAAGCGAGTTCCGCTTGCGTTGATGCGGGTCAAAAACCTCATGCGTGATCGAAATTGCTCCTCCGGCTTCGCCTTGGTGAGCTTGGCATCAGGGAGAGGTGATGCAACTATGCCCGGCAACGCGCTTGCGTGCGAACGCCGTCCGCGCGATCTTGCCACCGCAAGGACCTGAGGCTGCTAGGCCGCCGCCCGGCCACTTCGTCCGATTCAGCGCGAATTAGACGGCCGGGAAACGTCTAGAACGAAGCTGTGCAGGAGCGCTCGGTTCCCAGTCAGCGACCGAAAAGCATTCCTTTCATAACTCCATCGCGGAATAGCAGCGAGTGGACCAGCGCGGCCAGGATGTGCACGCCGACGAACGCAGAGAGTATCCAGAACAGAGTGCTATGGATCGCGATGAAGTCTCTGGCGGTCAGACCGGCAACGTTCGGCGCTGGCGGTACCGGGATGAAGCCGAAAAGGCGAGCCGAAGGCATTAGAGGCATCGGGCGGTAAGCGAACCAGCCCGATATCACCATGGAAAGAATGAAACCGTACAGGCTGGCATGAACCGAGGCTCCCGCCGATCGCACAAGCCAATGCGCTTGTCGAACAGGCGCCTTGCTGACGGCACGAACGCCCAGCCGCAGGACAAGAATGCAGAATACCGTCACGCCGATGGAGATATGCGTGGGCAGCCAGGTCATCGCGATCACGCTCGCCCCCTTCATAGGGCCGAGGGCGACGACAGCCTGCCAGGCCAACGCAGCCACCATGAGCCAATGCAACACTCTGATGGCGAAGTGCCAGCGAGCAGTTGGATGCTTCTCTGTCATCTCGGCGAGTAGACTCCGTCTGCCTGGACTAAAAGTTGGCGCCTGATGTCCTTTATCGCCTCCAAGCTCATAGGGGTCCTTCTCCTTCTCGCTTCTCTAAACCCGTAATCAACGGCCCGGTGACCGGCATCGTCGTGCTTGGCGGGGCCGTCGACACCCACGTCAGCGTCGATCGCCAAACTCTGGTGATGAATGAGGCAGGAGAACGGCTGACCGAAGCCATCGATCTCAGCAGGCGATATCCGGATGCTCGCATTTTCCTCTCGGGCGGTGCCAATC
>NZ_RZST01000575.1:0-1994 GCF_003997575.1 Mesorhizobium sp. M1A.F.Ca.IN.022.07.1.1 | reverse complement strand
TCTCGGTGGGGCGGCATTTTGCCGAGCCGATCGTGCTCACCGACGACATCGAGCGGCTGGTGAGCCGGCTTGCCGTGGCCTTGAAGGCCGACCTCGAGCGCCGCGGCGAAGGCGCGCGGGCGCTCGCCCTTCTCCTCTTTCGCGTCGACGGCCTCGTCAGCCGCATCGCGGTCGGCACCTCGCGCCCCATGCGCGAGCCGCAGCTGATCCGAAAGCTGTTTCACGAACGGCTGACCGCGCTGGAACAGACCATCGATGCCGGCTTCGGCTTCGACCTCGTGCGGCTGTCGGTGCTTTCGGTCGCCGCCTTCGACATGCTCCAGGGCGACCTTGCCGGCGAGACAAGCGACGATGACGCCGACATCGCTTTATTCGCCGACCGCGTGCGTGCCCGTCTCGGCGAAGCCGCCGTGCTGAAGCCGGTCATCGTCGATAGCCACCTGCCGGAGCGCGCCGTTACCACGGTTCCTTTCGCAGAGGCGCCGCAAAGGCGCATGCCGCCGAAGCCCGACCGGACAGCACCTCCGATGACCATCTTCCCGCCGGAGCGGCCGGTACGGCTGTTCCGCTCGCCCGAGCCGATCGAGGTGCCGGCGACCGAGATCCCCGAGGGCCCGCCGATGAATTTCCGCTGGCGGCGCGCGCTTTACCGCGTCGCCCGCGCTGAAGGGCCGGAGCGCATCGCCGCCGAATGGTGGCGGCAGATGCCCGGCGAGGAAGAGGCGCCGACGCGCGACTATTACCGCATCGAGGACAGCGAGGGGCGCCGCTACTGGCTCTACCGCCAGGGCCTCTACAGCAGCGCCTCGCAGGCCGCGCCGCGCTGGTTCATGCACGGCGTCTTCGCATGAACGCGCTGACCGCCATCCCCTATGCCGAGTTCGGCATCCAGTCGAACTTTTCCTTCCTGCGCGGCGCCTCCAAGCCCGAGGAACTGGTGGTCACGGCGAAATTCTATGGCTTTTCCTCGATCGGCCTTGCCGACCGCAACACGGTCGCCGGCGTCGTGCGCGCCTGGCAGCAGGCCAGGGTCGAGAAGCTGGCCTATCATCCCGGTTGCCGCCTGGTTTTCTGCGACGGCACGCCGGACATTCTGGCTTACCCCCGCGACCGCAAGGGCTGGGGGCATCTCTGCCGCATGCTGACGCAGGCCAATCTGCGCGACGAGAACGAGAAGGGCGCGACGCTGCTCGAACTCAGCGACCTTCTCGAATGGGGCGATCTGATGTCGCTGGCGATCCTGCCCAACCTGTCGGGAGGCGCGGAAGACAATCTGACGCTCATTAGCCGGCTTAAGGATCGTTTCGGCGCCGCGCTTCGGCTCGCCGTGGCGCCTGATTACGGCGGCAACGACCGCTTCCGCATCGAGCAGGCGGCGGCGATGGCCCAACATCTGCACATCCCGCTGATGGCGACCAACGACGTGCTCTATCATGCCGCCGACCGCCGACCGCTGCAGGACGTGCTGACCGCGATCCGCCTCAACACGCCGGTTTCCGAGGTCGGGCTGGAGCTGACGGCAAATGCCGAGCGTCATCTGAAGACACCGCTGGAGATGGCGCGGCTTTTCCGCCGGCACCCTGAAGCGCTGGCGGAGACGCTGCGCTTCGCCGACGAGCTCACCTTCTCGCTCAGCGACCTCGAATACAATTATCCGGACGAGCCGACGGAATCCGGCCTCGGACCGCAGGCCGAGCTCGAACGCCTGGCGCGGGAAGGAGCGGCCGTGCGCTATCCGGCCGGGGTCCCGGAAGAAGTGCTGCGGCGCATCGGCAGCGAGCTCGCTTTGATCGAGCGGCTGAACTATGCGCGCTATTTCCTGACCGTCTATGACATCGTGAAATTCGCCCGCAGCAAGGGCATCCTTTGCCAGGGGCGCGGCTCGGCCGCCAATTCGGTCATTTGCTTCTGCATCGGCATCACCGAGGTCGGCCCTGACCGGATCGATGCCCTCTTCGAGCGCTTCATCTCCGAGAAACGTAACGAGCCTCCCG
>NZ_RZST01000574.1:0-2008 GCF_003997575.1 Mesorhizobium sp. M1A.F.Ca.IN.022.07.1.1 | reverse complement strand
GGCTATTTCGTCGTGCTGGGCGTCTTCATGATATCCTTTTCGGTCGGCTTGCTGTCGCATGCGCCGGGCGCCCTCGGCGTTTTCGAGGTCGTCTTCCTGGCCGGACTGTCGCATATGGATCCGGTCGGCGTGCTCGCCGCACTCCTGGTGTTCCGCCTGTTCTACCTGATCATCCCGCTGCTGATCGGGCTCGGCGTGGTGCTGTTCTTCGAGCATTCGCAATACAGCCGCGGCGAAGGCTGAGCGTCCCCGTGCGGCCCGCGATCGAATGAGAAAAAGGCTGCGGTTGAACTGCGGCGCGGGGTTGACTATTTTCGGATGGCGGCTACAAGGCAGCGCTCGCGGCGCTTGAGCCGCCCGCTTCGCGCGATACCGACCGCGCCTGCTGGGGAATAGGTTAACGGTAGACCAGCGGACTCTGACTCCGTTAGTCCTGGTTCGAATCCAGGTTCCCCAGCCAACGAAATATCCAAGCAGAACAATGCCTTAGATGAAAACATGGTCTCCGGACCGTGGTTACATCACATTTGCAACACGCTCTCACCTAAGCCCTTGTTTTCCGTGCATTGCAAAACATTCCCGCTCACACGGAATGGCGGTGATGTTCTCGGCACGTTCTTGAATTAGCAGGCACTAACGGGTCTGTGAATCCTGTCACAGACGCTCCTGGCGCATCGGCCTAGCTTGTGCAGCGGTGAAGGGAGTGCCCTGATGCTTGTGAACCTTCCTATGCTTATGAACCTTCCTCTAGTCGTAGCTGGTCCCGTTGTCGATTGGTTTGGTCGCCGAGCCGATCAGAGGGCGCTATTGAAGGCAACTGACGATCTGAGCGACTCACCGGACGACATGCTCAGCGACATGGGGATTTCCCGCGACGACATCGAGACCGCGCGCTGGCGGTCCAGCCGGAGAGTGAGCTGACAGAAAGCCCGGAAGCCGGATGCTAGCCCTGCTCTGGTGCACATCGCCATCGCTCCCATGCGAAGCGCCCGCTGCGTTGCCGCAGCGAGCGCTCCAGTGGTCCCCGCATCCCTCGCAGCCAAGACGGTACGCCTCGGTAAGAGGGATCATAAGCGCGCCCTAGTTGAAGCGCTGCATATTCAGATTGCGTGACATTTCTGCCACTAGAGACAGGAAGGCCGGAGCCGGCATTCACCGTAATGGAACTTCGGCTTTGGCTCGGTGCCCTTGAATTCAACGCCTACGCGATCACTCTTGCGCCATCGAACAACAGTCCTGTAGGCGATCCCATCAACTGGTACGCAAAGCAGGCATTTATGGTCTGGCCCGAGCCGTTTCACCAGTGCGGCAACGTCCAATACCGCCGACCGCCGGCAAGTGAGGCAATAGACAGAAAGACCCGTCCCGGCCTCCAGCTTTTGCCGAGTGTGTCTTCCGTGAAGGGAAATTTCATTGTCATGGCGATCCTCGCAAATTGGGGTCGCCGCACCGGTGAGGATTATTCCTGATCGCCAGGGCGATTGCCAAAGAGGTTACGCGATCACACCATGTCCTTTTGAGGTAGAATTAGCTATCTTGCATATGCGGCGGACCACTAGTCGCTAGGCCGGCGCCGGGCTCTCAGGCAATTCTCCCCCACGAGAAAAGGCGCCGGTCACCTTAGCCCGCCGCTGGGTGTGGGGGCACACCGAGCGCAGGGCCACGAGCGGGCCGATGATCAGGATCAGCAGCGCCAACACGATGAAGGTATAGGGCCGGCTGAGGGCAATGCGGACGAGTGCAATCATGAAACAATGCCTGAGGCGAACCAATGACGCGTGTAGGTCGCCTCAACCCTTCAGGTTTTCTTACTCACACCATTCGGCAACCGAACGGCTGCCTAGGCCGGCTCAGCGTAGATGCCACCAGGCGGAAGGGCCTTGAGCTTGGTTGCGTCGTATGTGTCGTCAAACGCAACGTAGAAGGTTCCAGACAGGATCGTCGCGAAGCGGGAATCGAGGTGCCACAGCGGCATGCCGTGTTGCTGCGGCTTGGGCCGCAGCAACAC
>NZ_RZST01000573.1:0-2024 GCF_003997575.1 Mesorhizobium sp. M1A.F.Ca.IN.022.07.1.1 | reverse complement strand
CGCAGGCGCGGGCCGCACGCGCCGCGCGGCGCAACCCGGCAAGCAACGCCGACGTCGCATAGTTCTGCGTGCCGAAGCCGGCGACGACGACCAGCATGTCGGTCGCTTCGGCGGCATCGAAGCAGCCGCCGACGGCGACCGGCAAGCCGCAGGTCGTCACCGGCGCCTCTCCGGTGAGCGAGACCAGCTTGAAGTCGAACAAAGTCTCGCCGGAAATGCGGTTGGCGGCGCGCAGCGGGTCGACCGCCGAGGCCACGCACATGATCGACGAGCCCGAGAACACCAGAAACGTCACCTTGAGGGTTTCCCGCTCGGCGCGAAAGATCGTCGGCTTTTCGCTTTTAGTCATGGCGCCTTCGTAAAACGCAAAACAGTTTCCGGCAAGTCGGTCATGCTTGGCCAGCTTCGGCGCAGGTCGTCATAGCAAAGCCGGTTTCCGGCTTCATCAATGGCTGATCGAATTTGGGAGGAAAGACGATGCCGCTCGCGATGAACCGTGAGGTTTTCATTACCTGTGCCGTGACCGGTTCCGGCGGGACGCAGGACCGCAGCCCGAACGTGCCGCGCTCGCCCAAGCAGATCGCCGATTCGGCGATCGAGGCCGCCAAGGCGGGTGCTGCGATCGTACATTGCCATGTGCGCGACCCCGAGACCGGCAAGCCGAGGCGCGACGTCCATCTCTACCGCGAGGTCACCGAGCGCATCCGCGAGGCGAACGTGGATGTGGTGCTGAACCTCACCGCCGGCATGGGCGGCGACATGGTGTTCGGCTCGCCGGAAGCGCCGCTGCCGCTCAACGAGAAGGGCACCGACATGGGCGGCGCCACCAACCGCATGGAGCATGTGCGCCAGTGCCTGCCGGAGATCTGCACGCTTGATTGCGGCACGATGAACTTCGCCGAAGCCGACTATGTGATGACCAACACGCCCGGCATGCTGCGCGCCATGGGCGGCATGATGACGGCGCTCGGCGTGAAGCCCGAGATCGAAGCTTTCGATACCGGGCATCTGTGGTTCGCCAAGCAGCTGGTCGAGGAGCAGGTGCTGAAGCCCGATGCGCTGGTCCAGCTGTGCATGGGTGTGCCTTGGGGCGCGCCGGACGACCTCAACACCTTCATGGCGATGGTCAACAACGTGCCGTCGACCTGGAACTGGTCGGCTTTCTCGATCGGCCGCAACCAGATGGCCTATGTCGCGGCGGCGGTACTGGCCGGCGGCAATGTCCGTGTCGGGCTGGAAGACAATCTGTGGCTGGACAAGGGCGTGCTGGCGACCAATGCGCAGCTCGTCGAGCGCGCGGTGAGCATCGTCTCCAATCTCGGTGCGCGCGTGCTCGGACCGGAGGAAGTGCGCAAGAAGCTCAACCTCACCAAGCGGGCGCCGATCGCGGCATGAGCATGACCCCGAAAAGTGGGAACCGGTTTTTGCTTCGCTGACCTGCGGTTCGGAAAAGATCATGCTCAAACAACATTGAAAAGCGGGAGGTCGAGATGGCTACCGTCAAATTCACCGCGATGAAGGACGGCGACAAGGAAGACTATGAATTCCTGACCGCCCATGAGATCGACTATGCCGCCAAGACGGGGGATCGGCTGCTTACCGCGCTGGTGCAGCTCGACGAAGGCTTGTCCGGCTACAAGATCACCCGGCTCGGCCATTCGCTGCAGACGGCGACTCGCGCCTGGCGGGACGGCGCCGACACTGACTGGATCGTCTCCGCGCTGCTGCACGACATCGGCGACATCTACGCGCCCTACAATCATGACGAATATGCCGCCACCATCCTGAAGCCGTTCGTGCGCGAGCAATGCACCTGGGTGGTGGAAAAGCACGGCGACTTCCAGCGCCTCTACTACGCGCATCATTTGGGCGGCAACCAGCATGCCCGCGACCGCTTCGCCGGCCATCTCTATTTCGACGACTGCGACCAGTTTTGCGAGCGCTGGGACCAGTCGAGCTTCGATCCCGACTACGAGACGCTGCCGATCGAGTTCTTCCGGCCCTTCGTGCTCGAAGTCTTCGCC
>NZ_RZST01000572.1:0-2038 GCF_003997575.1 Mesorhizobium sp. M1A.F.Ca.IN.022.07.1.1 | reverse complement strand
GCTTCGCCGACGAGGATCTGGCAGCAAAGGACGTCGCCGAGCTGATCGAGCGCGCCATTCGTACACAGGTCGACGATTCCAAGCTTCAGGTCGAGCTGGAAGGCGAGGCGCAAGACGGTTTCCTGGCCGGCCGCGGCATTATCCGGCTTCGCTTCAAGAGCGACATCGTAAAAGACGAGACGACCAGCGAGGAGCTTGAACGCGCGAGCGACGCCGCAGCCGACGGTGCGCCTGCGGAAGAACCCGGCAGCGGTGAGACTGCAGGCGACGCGTATGGTGCAGCTAGTCAGCCAGGCGCATCGCCGGTCGAACGCCTCGCAAATGAGTGCATCGAGTTCGAGGCCGTGAGCTGGCGGGACTACAGGCACGGCCCGGCGAAGCGCTGGAAAGATCGGCCATGGGACGCATTCCGCTTCGTCGTGCAGCGCGAAGATGAAGATGCCGTGTTCGACGCCGGGCTGATCAGCATCCAGACGAACGATCAGGAGAAGAAGGCGCGCGGCGAAAGCGACAGCGACCTGACCGGATGGGAAATCTGGGACAAGGGCAGCCGCAAGGTCATTTTCATCGACGACAATGGCGTGGTGCTGAAGAAGGTCGACGACCCACTTGGCCTGACCGACTTCTTCTGCATCCCGGCGCCCGTGCAGCCGATCGAACTGACCGGCCGGTTGATGCCGGTCAATCCGTTTTCGATCTACAGCAAGCTCGCCGACGAGCTGGACCTGACCACGAAGCGCATCCGCATCATCACCAACCACATGAGGGTAAAAGGCTGGTATCCAGGTGATGCCGGGGATATCGCCAACATGCTGGCGGCCGAGGATGCCGAGTTCGTGCCGATCGGCAACGCGGATATCTGGGCAGCCAATGGCGGCCTGTCCGGCGCGGTCGCGTTCTGGCCGGCGGAAAAGTTCATCGCGGTTCTGCGGGAGCTCTATGGCGCCCGTGAACAGACGAAGCAGGCCATTTACGAAATCACTGGCATTTCTGACATCGTGCGCGGCGCCTCGCAGGCCAGCGAGACGGCCACGGCTCAGAACATCAAGACGCAATGGGGCTCGCTGCGCATCCAGAAGATGCAGCGCATGATGGAGAGATGCGCGCGCGACATCTTCGTGATGATGGCGGAGATCATCCCGGCCAAATTCTCGCACGAGACGCTGCAGCAGATGACCGGTGTTCAGATCCTGCCAACGCAGCAAGACCTGACGCCCGTCCAGCCGCCACCGCCACCGCCGCAAGGGGCGCAACTGCCGCCGCAGGCGCAACAGCAGTATCAGGCCGCGGTGCAGGCGGCGCAGGAGGCCGAACAGCAGCGGCAGGCCAAGCTGGCCAAGCTTCAGTCAATCCAGCAGCTTCTGACGCAGCGCTTGGCCATGATGTACCGCATCGATGTCGAGAGCGATTCGACGGTCAAGGCGGACCTGACGAGGCAGAAGGCAGAGACGGCCGAGTTCATGCAGGCGGCAGGCGCCTATTGGGCTGCTGTCGGCCCACTCATCCAGCAGGGCGAGATGTCGAAGGAAGTGGCTATTGAAATCTTCGCCGCGAACGCCCGCCTGTTCAACCTCGGCAAGTCGGTCGAGGACGTTCTGGAAAAGATGGTGACCGATGCCAAGGCGCAAGCCGGCCAGCCTCCGCCCCCGAGTGCCGAACAACAAAAAGCTCAGGCGGACGCAAAGGCGCGAGAGCAGGATCAGGCGGCAAAAGCTGCTGATGCGAAAATCAAACAGGACGCAGCTGCGCAAGACATGCAGTTCAAGCGCGAAAGCCACGATATGACGATGGCTGAGAAGCGGCTGGACCTTCAAGCGAAGCGGCAGGCCGCCCGTGCCGATCAGAACCAGATCATGCTCGCAAACGGCATACTCCCGCCGCCCGATCCCGAGCAGATCGACGGCCAGGCAGTGCTGAAAGAGATGGCAGCGCAGCGCGACCAGTTCGGCCAGCTCTTGGCGGCGCTCATCCATGAGCTTTCGAAGCCCAAGCAGATCGTCAGGGACGCGCAAGGCCGCGCGGTGACGGCTGTTCCGAT
>NZ_RZST01000571.1:0-2039 GCF_003997575.1 Mesorhizobium sp. M1A.F.Ca.IN.022.07.1.1 | reverse complement strand
GCCGCAGCCGAGCCCGACGCCGGCCAGCCCGCGCGCGGACAACGCCGGCATCCTGCCGTTGACCGCGCCAAAGTCGAAGCCGCCAAACGAGCAGCAGCAGCGCGACAACAAGCTGTATTCGGTCGTCGCGCCCGAGATGCAGATTGTCGAAAGGAATTTCTCGGCCCTGTCCAATCCATCGGATCAGGCCTTGTCGGCGATCCCGCACGGTTCGGACTATGGCGCGGAATACCTGAAATCGCCCGAGTATCAGCGGGCCTCGAACTCGCTGCGCACCATCATCGCCTCGTACCTCTATAGCGTGTCCGGCGCGACGGCGGCGCCCGCTGAAGTCGAGAACCAAGCGGCCATTCTGACGCCAAAGCCCGGAGAGGCGAAAGCATCGCTTGACGACAAGCTGGCTCGCATCCGGCAGATGGTCGACGCGATCAAGACCGGCGGTTCTGGAACGGTTGCAGCTCCGGTCGCTACTGGCGGCGGCACGACCAGCAACGGCTTGAAGTGGAGCATTGAACCCTGATGCCTACGCTTAACATCCAAGGCCGTAGGGTGCAGGTCGACGACGCGTTTTTGTCGATGACCCCTGAACAGCAGAACGCCGCGGTTGAAGAGATTGCCAAGTCGCTTCCGGGTGGTGCTCCCGCAGCGGCGGCAGGCGGGATGTCTGACGCGGCGAAGGCTGGAATTGCCAGGGCGCAAGAGCTGATGAAGCTGCCCGAGGATGAGCGCCGCAAGCAGCTTCCGCCTGCCGATCCGAATAGTGGACAGCCGGCCGGCGTCCCAGCCTTCGCCCCGGGCGTGCCTGGCTACAACCGCTTGACCGGTGAAATTGATGGCGACGACGGGGTCAGCAAAATCCGAACTGCCTCGGGCGGCATTCTGGAAGGTATCCCGATCGTCGGCCCGATGATCAGGGGTGGCGTCGACCGCGCCGCCGCCGCGACCATCGCCGCCATGAACGGCGAGAAATACGACGATGTCATGAGGCGCATCGAGGCCGGCACCGAAGCTGAAAAATCGATGAACCCGAAGCTCAACACTGCGGCACAGATCACGGGCGCGGTCGCCGGCACAATCCCCGCCATGGCGGCGGCACCGGAAGCGTTCGGCATCGGTGCAACGACCAAGCTCGGCAAGTATGCCGTGCCAGCCATCACCGGCGGTTTGATGAATGGGGCAGATAGCGCGGTCCGGTCAGGTGGCGATCTCAACAAAGCCGGCCTTGGCGCTGGTGTCGGTTTCGCCACGGGTCTTGCGGCTCCATTCCTCGCCCCACTGGCGGGACGTGGCGTAAAAGCCATTGCCGACAAGATCCAGCTTAACTCGATTGCCAGGGCGCTCGGGCTCGACAAGAGCGCGACCAAGGTTCTGGCGGATGCGGTCCGGCAGGATGCCGTAGAGCCCGGCGCGCTGTCGCAGCTCGGCGAGAATGGCATGCTGATGGATCTCGGCCCGAACCTGCGTCATACAGCCGGCGCCGTCGCAGCAACGCCTGGTGAAGGCAAGGCGATCGTGCGCAATGCGATCAGCGCTCGCGATGCCGATGCCAACTGGCGAATTCGGTCCAGCATCAACGAAACGCTCGGGGAAGCGCCGACGCCGTCGCGCATCATCGATCGGGCGAACCGAAACCAGCAGCATCTGCAGCCGGAATATCGGGAAGCCCTTCGCGAGGCCGCCCCGGTCGACGCCACGCCGATCGCGCGCTATCTCGACGCCGAGGCGCAGACCCTGCGTGGTGACGCGCAGAAGGGCATCCAGCGCGTTCGGTCGATGCTGGACTATGTTCCGACACCGCAAGAGATCGAACAGGCTCGCGCTACCGGCCAGCCCGTTCCCAGCGGCCTGGTGACCGATGCCGAGACGCTGCTGAACACCCGTCACGCTATCGACGATCTGTTGCAGACGGCGCAAGGCACAAATCACGTGAACGCCTTGACGACGGCCAGGCAGGCGGTCGACGACGAACTGGCCGCCTCAGTTCCCGGCATCAAGGAAGTCGATGCGAAGTACGCCGAGCTGGCGAGGCAGAAGGAGGC
>NZ_RZST01000570.1:0-2051 GCF_003997575.1 Mesorhizobium sp. M1A.F.Ca.IN.022.07.1.1 | reverse complement strand
GTGTCGATGGCCGGCGTCGGCTGGCCGGTCAGGCGGCCAAGCTCCTGCACTGCCGTTACCAGCGCGTCGACCTCCATCGGGCGGCCGCGTTCGAGGTCCTGCAACATCGAGGTCTTGTGCCCGCCGACGTCGCCGGCCCCCTTGATGCGCCGGTCGACGGGGATCAGGAAGCGCACGCCGAGGCGCTCGCCAATCGCCTGCCCCTCCAGCATCATGGCGCGGGCGACGGCCCGCGTGCCTTCATCGGCGACGATCGCCGCAAGCGTGCTGCCGGTCAGCGCCGAGATCGGGTTGAACGAAAGATTGCCCCAAAGCTTCACCCAGATTTCCGAACGTATGTCCTCGCGGACCGGCGCCTGCAGCCCGGCCTTGACCATCTCGCGCGCCAGCACACTCGCCCGCTCGCTCTTTTCGCCCGAAGGCTCGCCGAGCGAAAAGCGCGTGCCCTCGACATGGCGGATCCGCCCGGGCGCATCGACCTCGACGGCCGGATAGACGACGGAGCCGATGATGCGCTCAGGCCCGATGGTCTCCCAGATCTTTCCGCCGGAATCGACCGCATCAAGCCGCGTGCCTTCGAGCGCGCCGCCGGCCTTGTAGAAGTACCACCAGGGCACGCCGTTCTGCATGGTGACGACGGCTGTCCCCTCGCCCAGCAGCGGTGCAATCTCGCCCAGCGCCGGCGCCAGAGAATGCGCTTTCAGCGCCAGCACCACGTAATCCTGAATACCGAGTTCTTCGGCCGTGGCCGCTGCTCTCACCCGGGCGATCGTCTCCTTGCCGTCCTCGATCAGGCGTAGGCCATCGGCCTGGATCGCTTCGAGATGCGCGCCGCGCGCGACGATCGACAGATCGACGCGGCCGGCAATCGCCAGCTTGGCGGCGAGATAGCCGCCGATGGCGCCGGCGCCGAAGACTGTAATGCGCATCAGCTCAAACCGAGTTTTGCCGCGAGGCCGATGCGCTGCAATTTGCCGGTGGCACCCTTCGGGATCTCGTCCAGGATCACCACCTTGCGCGGCACCTTGAAATCGGCGAGCCGCGTCGCGGCAAAGCCGCGAATGTCGGCCTCGCTGGCGCTCTGGCCTTCCCGCAGCACGACAGCGGCAGCCACTTCCTCGCCGAGCTTGTCATGCGGCATGGCGAAGGTGACGACCTGCGCCACCGCCGGATGATCCATCAGCACGCCATCGACCTCGAGCGGAGAGATCTTTTCGCCGCCGCGATTGATGATCTCCTTCAGCCGGCCGGTAACGCGCAGATAATTGTCCTCGTCCAGCACGCCCTGGTCGCCGGTGTGGAACCAGCCATGCGCGAAGGCGCTGGCGTTGGCGTCCGGATTCTTCTCGTAGCCGGCGGTGACGTTCGGGCCGCGAATGACGATCTCGCCGATCTCGCCGGGCTCGAGCAGCCTTCCATCCGGCGCCATGACGGCCACTTCCGGTCCGGCCGAGGCGCCGACGCTGCCCGGCTTGCGCAGTCCGGGTGGCAGCCGGTTGGACGCCATCTGGTGCGCAGCCTCGGTCATGCCGTAGGCCTCGATCACCGGACAGCCGAAAGTCGCCTCCAGCTCTGCCATGACCTGCGCCGGGAGTGAGGCCGACGACGAGCGGATGAAACGCAGCTTCGCTTCGGCCAGTTGCTCGGGATTGCGCGCGGCGCGCGGCAGGATCGCCTGATGCATCGTCGGCACCGCCGTATACCAGGTTGGCTTCGCTTCGGAGAGCCATTGGAAAAAGCGCAGCGCGTTGAAGCCCGGCGTGCAGAAGACGCTGGCGCCGGCGGCGAGCGAGGACAGCACCGCCGCGATCAGCCCGTGGATGTGAAACAGCGGCATGATGTTGAGGCAGCGGTCGGCCGAGCCCAGGCCCAGCGTGGCGCCGATATGCGCGGCCGAGGCGGCGAGGTTGGCGTGGCTGAGCGGCACCAGCTTCGGCCGCGATGTAGTGCCGGAGGTATGCAGAAGGAGAGCGGTGTCGCTGTCTTCGGCCAAGCCGGAGGCAACCGGCGACCCGACCGGGCCGCCGGTTGCCTCCGGCTTGGCCGAAGAC
>NZ_RZST01000056.1:0-21717 GCF_003997575.1 Mesorhizobium sp. M1A.F.Ca.IN.022.07.1.1 | reverse complement strand
TTTCAGGCTTGCCGTCCCAGCCCCGCCGGCCACCCGCTCGATCGACGTGCGCATCGTTCAGCCCGCCGTCGACCTCACCGAGAAATGGGATGCCTCGGTGCGCGACCGCATCTTCGCCACGCTGATGGGGATTTCGGCGAAGGCACCGGAGCAAGGCCATGCCAAGCCGCAACTGATCCTGTGGCCGGAAACGTCCGTGCCGTTCCTGTTCACGGAGCGTCCGGACGCGCTGACGGCCTTGGGCGATATGCTGGGCGACGGCCAGATGCTGATCGCCGGCGTGGTGCGCGAGGAGGGTGGCGCAGGCAATGCCGGCAGCCGTTATTACAACTCAGTGGTGGCGATCAACGACAAGGGCGAGATCGTCGATGCTGTCGACAAGGTGCATCTGGTGCCGTTCGGCGAATATCTGCCTTTTGCCGGCCTGTTCGAGCGTTTCGGCGTAGGCCAGCTCGTTGCCGGACCGATGAATTTCGCCGCCGGCAACGAACGCCATCCGATCGCGGTGCCGAACGGCCTGCGCGCGGTTCCGTTCATCTGTTACGAGGTCATCTTTCCTGACCTCGTTGCAATCGATGCAGCGTCATCCGAGCTTATTGTGAACGTCACCAACGACGCCTGGTTTGGCGACACGCCAGGCCCTTACCAGCACTTCAGGCAGGCGCAGATTCGTGCGGTGGAGAATGGAGTGCCTTTGTTGCGTGCGGCCAACAACGGCATCTCCGCCGTTGTCGATTCGCGTGGGCGCATCGTCGATGCCCTGGCAGTCGATGCGCGCGGCGCCATCGACGCCCATGTGCCGGTTTCCGGGCGCGCCCTGCTAACCGCCGATCAGCGGCGAATTAACGGATTGCTGATCATGTTGCTGTTTGCCCTCGCGGCCCTCACATTGAATGTAAGGCAGCGGCTACGGGTGAATTGACAGTCGGCACATTAGAAACTCATACTGTAACGCCTAAAATTTTCTCGAAGTCGGTTGGAGGGGTCTGTTGGGGCAGGTGGCTCCGGTTTCGTTTGGGCGGCAAAAATAGAAAAAGCCGGAAAAATTCGGCGAGGAAAAAATGACAGAAGAGAACAAGAAGAAGCCGAATCCGATCGACATTCATGTCGGCAGTCGTATTCGGCTGCGTCGCAATATGCTTGGAATGAGCCAGGAAAAGCTGGGTGAAAATCTCGGCATCACGTTTCAGCAGATACAGAAGTACGAAAAGGGGACCAACAGGGTCGGCGCCAGCCGCCTGCAGGCAATCGCCTCCATCCTGAGCGTCCCTGTCGCCTTCTTCTTCGAGGACGCCCCCGGTCAGGAGGCGGTCACCGGCAATCGGGGATTTGCCGAGGATGCCTCGATGACTTTCGCGATCGAATTCTGCGGCAGCCCGGAAGGGCTTCAGCTCAATCGTGCCTTCGTCAAGATTCCCGACGTCAAGGTGCGGCGCCGGATTATCGATCTTGTGAAGTCCCTTTCGCCGGACGACGCCGAGTGAATCCAGGCTCATGTCGCCGGCGGTGCCCTGCCGCCGGTGGCACAAGTTGATTGTGCCGATAGTCATGCCAGATCTGTCGCGCCGCTTGACGAGCGGCGCCCGGCACCGCTAACACGTGGCGCGCCAAAATCGGCAGCCTTGCCGATCCTTTTCAAGAGGGGACACCCGTGACGCGGCAGAACTATCTCTTCACCTCGGAATCCGTCTCCGAAGGCCATCCCGACAAAGTCTGTGACCGTATCTCCGACGAGATCGTCGATCTCGTCTATCGCGAGGCCAGGAAGACGGGCATGGACCCGTGGAAGGTGCGCGTTGCCTGCGAGACGCTGGCCACCACCAACCGCGTCGTCATCGCCGGCGAGGTCAGGGTTCCCGAGACGCTGCTGAAGAAGGACAAGGCAGGCAACATCCTCAAGGATGCGGCGGGCCACCCGGTCGTCAATCCGACCAAGTTCAAATCGGTCGCCCGCAAGGCCATCCGTGAGATCGGCTACGAGCAAGCCGGCTTCCATTGGAGGACGGCCAAGATCGAGGTGCTGCTGCACGGCCAGTCGCCGGACATTGGCCAGGGCGTCGACAATGCCGCCGACCGCCAGGGCGAGGAAGGCGCGGGCGACCAGGGCATCATGTTCGGCTATGCTTGCCGCGAGACGCCGGACCTGATGCCGGCGCCGATCTACTACAGTCACAAGATCCTCGAATTGCTTGCCGCCGCGCGCCACGAAGGCAACGGCGAGGCCGCCAAGCTCGGCCCGGACGCCAAGAGCCAGGTCACCGTGCGCTATGCCAACGGCAAGGCGGCGGAAGTGACGCAGATCGTGCTTTCCACCCAGCACCTCGACTCGAGCTGGGATTCCAAGAAGGTCCGCAATGTCGTCGAGCCATACGTCCGCGAGGCGCTTGGCGAACTCAAGGTCGCCGACGACTGCAACTGGTACATCAACCCGACCGGCAAGTTCGTGATCGGCGGGCCAGACGGCGATGCCGGCCTGACCGGCCGCAAGATCATCGTCGATACCTATGGCGGTGCTGCGCCCCATGGCGGCGGCGCCTTCTCCGGCAAGGACACCACCAAGGTCGACCGTTCGGCTGCTTATGCGGCGCGCTATCTCGCCAAGAACGTGGTAGCGGCCAAGCTCGCCGACCGCTGCACCATCCAGCTTTCCTACGCCATCGGCGTCGCCCAGCCGCTGTCGGTGTATGTTGACCTGCACGGCACCGGCAGGGTCGACGAGGCCAGGCTCGAGGAGGCGCTGCGCAAGGTGATGGACCTCTCGCCTTCCGGCATCCGCCGTCATCTCGACCTCAACAAGCCGATCTACGCGAAAACCTCGTCCTATGGCCATTTCGGCCGCAAGGCCGGCCGGGACGGTTCCTTCTCCTGGGAGAAGACGGACCTTGCCAAGGCGCTCAAGGACGCGGTTGCCGATGCGATTGCCGCCTGACGGCTTCGCCAGACCTGTTCATGGAGCCAACCGACAGGCCAAGCCGCGCGACCGAAGCATTTTTCGGCCGCCGGCACGGCAAGACCATTCGTCCGCAGCAGGCCAAGGCGCTTGAACGTGGCTTGCGCGCCTATCGCCTCGACCTGACGGCGGAGGCACCCGCGGACCTTGGAACGCTGTTCAAGGCGGACGTTTCAGCCTGTCGGCTCGAGATCGGCTTCGGCGGCGGCGAACATCTTCTGCATCGCGCGACGGAGGCTCCGGCGACCGGTTTCATCGGCGTCGAGCCCTTCGTCAACGGCATGGCCAAGATGATGACGGCGCTCGACAAGCGCCCGCTCGCCAATCTGAAAGTCTATGACGACGACGCCACGCGTCTGCTCGACTGGCTGCCGCCAGCCTCGCTCGACGGCATCGACCTGCTCTATCCCGATCCGTGGCCGAAGAAGAAGCACTGGAAGCGGCGCTTTGTCAGCCCCGCCAATCTCGACCGGTTCGCCCGGGTTCTGAAGCCGGGCGGGAGATTCCGCTTCGCCTCCGATATCGACAGCTATGTGAACTGGACGCTGCTCGCCTGCCGCGCAATTGGCGGTTTCGCCTGGCAGGCAAACGAGGCTGCCGACTGGCACAAGCCCTATGAGGGCTGGCCCGGCACCCGCTACGAGGCCAAGGCCCTTCGCGCGGGAAGGCGGCCCGCCTATCTGACCTTTATTCGGAAGTAGGCCGACCGAGCACTAACTTCCCAGGAACCGGTAACCAGCCGCTCAGCAGCGGGCGATCGCTTGCAAAGTGGTCTTCCCGGTCGCAGAGAACTCGGCTTGCGGCCGGCTTGGACGATTGATGTATTGCAGTTCGCGCTACATGCTGCCATATTAACGGCATGGAGATTAACTATGGCCGCCACGGTGGAACGTAAGGAATACCCGATCTCGATGCGCCTGCCGGAGGCGGACGTGGCGATCATTGATCGTGCCGCCGCTCTCCGCGGCCGGTCCCGCACGGATTTCGTGCGCGATGCTGCCGTGCGCGCGGCCGAAGATGTGTTGATGGACAGCCGCCTTATCCGCATGAGCCCGGAAGGCTTCGCGGAGTTTATCGAGGTTCTGTCAGCCCCGGTCGCTCCGGTTCCCGACATGGTGGAATTGGCAAAGCGGCCCGCGCCCTGGGAAGCCGGTTACGCAGCAAAGCGCTAGGCCGTGGCCTTATCGGCTCCCGAACCGCTTGGCGCAGCTCACGACGTTTCCGGGTTTTCCTGCGGGAAACCTACACTTGATCACTGGCTGAAAACGCGCGCGCTCTCCAATCAGGAGAAAGGCTTCACGGCCGTTCTCGTTGTCCACGAGGCCGGCCGAGTGGTCGGATATTATGCCTTGGCGCCGACGGCTGTGGTGCCGTCGATCTTGCCCCGGTCGATTCGCACAGGGCAACCGCCCGATCCGGTGCCCTGTCTTCTCCTTGGCCAGCTTGCGACCGATACAGAATGGGCTGGGCGCGGTGTCGGCACTGGCTTGCTGAAGCACGCGCTCCAGCGCTGCGTTCAGGCTGCAGATCTGATTGGAGGACGTGCGCTCATGGTCAATGCAATCGACGGGGAGGCGGCGCAATTCTGGCAAAGACGGGGATTTCTGCCGACGAAGGACGATCCGCTTGTCTTGTTCCGTTCGATTGCTGCAATCGCTGCGTCGCTCGTAGAAGCCCAGAAGTAGGGGCGAGGGCTGCCTCTCGAAGAAGCCGCGACCGCCAACGAATTCTGCGCCTCGAGGCTTAAGCTCGAACTCAGCTATTGTCCGTTTCTTCCGTGGGCGGCCTAAAAGCGGCCGAGCTTGTCGAAAGCGGCCGGGTCGATGCCGAGTTTCTTCAGGTCGCTGCGGCGCGGCTTGCGGTTCGCCTCGACGGCCCGCGATGCGGCAGCCGCGCTGCCGAACGTGCCAAGAAAATCGCCAACCACAAAAAACAATCCACGGTCCATGACAAATACCTTCGCGCGCCAGTGCGCCCGACCTTTCTTTCTGCACCGCAACATAGATGGTTGTCGGCAGGCGAAGGTTACAGAGGCGCCGGCGCATGGCTGCCATGCTCGGCACGCAACGCTGCTACCGTCGGGGCTTCCGATGCATCGTCAGGCTTGAAACGCCGGGCGGGATCGTTTATATCAGCCTCAAATTCTTGGTCGGTATGACGAAGAGTGGGTCCACCCGGTCCCGCTCTTTTTTGTTACCTGCCGGCCGGAGCGACAAGGCGACAGGAAACTTATGACCGCAGCGGCAAGCGAGGCCGACGACCGTATCATCCGCGAAAGCGGTATCGATGCGCGCATTGCGCTGATCATACAGCCGGTGCTGAAGGCCATCGGCTTCCGCCTCGTGCGGGTGCAACTGACCGGCCAGAACGGGCTGACGCTGCAAATCATGGCCGAGCGCGACGACGGCACCATGACCGTCGAGGATTGCGAAGAGGTCAGCCGCGCGGTTTCGCCCGCGCTCGATGTCGAAGATCCGATCGAAAAGGCGTATCATCTCGAAGTCTCGTCGCCGGGCATCGACCGGCCGCTGGTGCGCAAATCGGATTTCACCACCTGGACCGGCCATCTGGTCAAGATGGAGACGTCGGTCCTCATCGGCGACCGCAAGCGCTTCAAAGGCAAGATCGCCGAGGCGGACTCCGACGGCATCTTGCTGGAGCGCGACAAGGCGGCCTATGGCGAAGAGCCGACGGTGCGCGTGCCCTATGACGCGATTGCCGAGGCGCGTCTGGTGCTGACCGACGATCTTATTCGCGAGGCCCTGTCGAAGGACAACAGGGCCCGCAAGGAAGCAAAAAAACGCCGAGGCGAAGCGGAAGAAGATGCAGTCGCCGGCGAAGAAAGCGAAACCGAACAGGAAAGTTGATCGAGCTTCAGGGCCGATGCCCGGAGCGAAGTCGGGAGAAAGACAATGGTTGTAAGCGCCAACAGGCTCGAACTGCTGCAGATCGCCGATGCGGTCGCGCGTGAAAAGTCGATCGATAAGCAGATTGTCATCGCCGCGATGGCCGATGCGATCCAGAAAGCGGCGCGTTCGCGTTATGGGCAGGAAACCAATATCCGTGCCGACATCAATCCCAATACGGGCGAGATGAAGCTGCAGCGGCTGATGGAAGTGGTCGAGAAGGTCGAGGATTACGCGACGCAGATCGCCCTTTCCACGGCGCGCGAGCGCAATCCCGACGCCCAGCTCGGCGACTTCATCGCCGAACAGCTGCCGCCGATGGATTTCGGCCGCATCGCCGCGCAGTCGGCCAAGCAGGTCATCGTCCAGAAGGTGCGCGAGGCCGAGCGCGATCGTCAGTATGACGAGTACAAGGACCGTATTGGCGAGATCGTCAACGGCACCGTCAAACGCGTCGAATATGGCAACGTCATCGTCGACCTCGGCCGCGGCGAGGCGATCATCCGGCGCGACGAGCTGATCCCGCGCGAGAACTACAAATATGGCGACCGCGTCCGCGCCTATGTCTACGACGTGCGCCGCGAGCAGCGCGGCCCGCAAATCTTCCTGTCGCGCACGCATCCGCAGTTCATGGCCAAGCTCTTCACCATGGAAGTGCCGGAGATCTACGACGGCATCATCGAGATCAAGTCGGTCGCCCGCGATCCGGGCTCGCGCGCCAAGATCGCCGTCATCTCGCGGGATTCCTCCATCGATCCGGTCGGCGCCTGCGTCGGCATGCGCGGCAGCCGCGTCCAGGCGGTGGTCGGCGAATTGCAGGGCGAGAAGATCGACATCATTCCGTGGTCGCCTTCGGCCGCTTCCTTCATCGTCAACGCGCTGCAGCCGGCGGAAGTCGCCAAGGTAGTGCTCGACGAGGATGCCGAGCGCATCGAGGTGGTCGTGCCGGACGACCAGCTGTCGCTGGCCATCGGCCGCCGCGGCCAGAATGTTCGTCTTGCCTCGCAGCTCACCGGCTGGGACATCGATATCCTGACCGAGCAGGAAGAGAGCGAGCGCCGCCAGAAGGAATTCGTCGAGCGTTCGGCCCTCTTCATGGAAGCCCTCGATGTCGACGAGATGGTCGGCCAGGTGCTTGCCTCGGAAGGCTTCACCAGCGTCGAGGAAGTCGCCTATGTCGATTCTGGCGAAATCTCCTCGATCGACGGCTTCGACGAGGACACCGCTTCGGAAATCCAGTCGCGCGCCCGCGAATATCTGGAGAAGATCGAGGCCGAGCACGACGAGAAGCGCAAGGCGCTCGGCGTCGAGGACGAGCTGCGCGAAATCCCCGGCATCACCACGGCCATGATGGTGACCCTCGGCGAGGACGGCGTGAAGACGATCGAGGACTTCGCCGGCTATGCCGCCGACGACCTGATCGGCTGGAAGGAACGCAAGGACGGCGAGACCAAGGTCTATCCCGGTGTGCTCGCCGATCACGGCGTCTCGCGCGCCGATGCCGAGCAGATGGTGCTGACCGCTCGCAAGAAGGCCGGCTGGATTTCCGAGGAAGAACTGGCCGCTGAGGAAGCGGCCGGTGAAACCGTCGGTGCGTGAGGTGACCACCAATCGCAAAACCCGTGGACGACATGAACGATCGCACTTGCATCGTCACGCGCAGGCAGGCCGAAGCGGATGAACTGATCCGCTTCGTCGTCGGCCCGGATTCGGCCGTCGTTCCGGACATCAAGCGAAATCTGCCCGGCCGCGGTTGCTGGGTCACCGCCGATCGCCTACATATCGACAAGGCAGCGGCGAAGAACCTGTTTGCCCGCGCCTTCAAGGCGCAGGTCACCGTTCCAGCCGAACTCGGCGACATGGTCGACGGGCTGCTTTCCAGATCCGCCCTGGGCATGTTGGGTCTTGCTCGCAAGGCCGGAGCGGTCGTACTGGGCGCCGCCAAGGTAGAGGCTGCCGTGCGCGACGGGCAGGCGCTCTTCGTGCTGCACGCGAAGGAAGCCTCGGACGACGGCGTGCGCAAGATCAGTCAGGCGCGGCGGGCAACCGTTCATCTCGGCGGCCCCGCTACACCGGCCTACAAACTTTTCCCCGAAGCCGAGTTGAGCTTGGCATTGGGGGGTACAAATGTGATACATGCTGCCGTCCTCGCGCAGGATGCGGGTAAGGCGGTTGAGAAGCGCATGGTTGCGCTCGACCGTTATCGGGGCGGAACCCCGGACGATTTGGCAATGCTTGCGGCCGTTGCTGACGATGATGATGCCGCAGAGGATATGGAATGAGCGATACGAAATCGGGCGACGACAAGACGTTGAGCGTTACGCCGAAGAAGACCTTGACGCTGAAGCGCCCTGGTCTCGAGCAGGGCACCGTGCGCCAGAATTTCTCGCACGGACGCACCAAGTCGGTCGTGGTCGAGACCAAGAAGCGCAAGTTCTCGCTGCCCGGCGACAAGCCGGAGCCGGTGGCGCCGTCCGTCTTCACCCCGAAGCCCGCAGCCGTGGCACCCGCGCCTGCCGTGCCGGAAGCGCCGAAGGCGCCGCCGCAGCCGGAACGCTCCGGCATGGTGCTGAACGAATTGTCGCGCGGTGAGATGGAAGCGCGCCGCAGGGCGCTCGAAGGCTCGAAGGCGCGTGAGATCGAGGATCGTCAGCGCGCCCAGGAAGAGGCCAAGCGCCGCGCCGAGGAGGAAGAGCGCCGCAAGCGCGAGCGTGAGGAGTCCGCCCGCCGTCAGGCCGAGGAAGAGGCACGTCTGCAAACCGAGGCCGAGTCCCGCCGCCGCGCCGAGGAAGAAGCGCGCCGCCGCGCCCCGCAAGCCGCCGAACTGGCCACGGCCGACGAGGAAGAGGAGGTCAAGCCGCGGCGCCCTGGTGGTGCCGGCGCCGGAGCGCCTGTGCGCCGTCTGGTCACGCCGGAAGTCGCGCGGCCGGCCAAGCCGACCAAGGGCGAGGAAGACCGTCGCCGCGGCAAGCTGACGCTGAACACCGCGCTGTCGGATGAAGATGCGCGCGGCCGCTCGCTGTCGTCGATGCGCCGCCGCCAGGAAAAATTCAAGCGCGCGATGCACAACGAGCCGCGCGAGAAAGTCATGCGCGAAGTGATCCTGCCCGAAACCATCACCATCCAGGAACTGGCGCAGCGCATGTCCGAGCGCGCCGTGGACGTGGTCAAGTTCTTCATGAAGCAGGGCCAGATCTTGAAGCCGGGCGACGTCATCGACGCCGATACGGCCGAGCTGGTCGCTTCCGAGTTCGGCCATACGGTCCGCCGCGTCGCCGAGTCCGACATCGAGGAAGGCCTGTTCAACATCGCCGACCGCCCGGAAGACCTGGTGTCGCGTCCGCCCGTGGTGACCATCATGGGCCATGTCGATCACGGCAAGACCTCGCTGCTCGACGCCATCCGCAACGCCAATGTCGTCTCAGGCGAGGCCGGCGGCATCACCCAGCATATCGGCGCCTACCAGATCGAGAAGAACGGTCAGAAGATCACCTTCATCGACACGCCCGGCCACGCCGCCTTCACGGCGATGCGCGCTCGCGGCGCCCAGGTGACCGACATCGCCGTGCTGGTGGTGGCGGCCGACGACAGCGTCATGCCGCAGACGATCGAATCGATCAATCACGCCAAGGCGGCCGGCGTGCCGATCATCGTGGCGATCAACAAGATCGACAAGCGCGACGCCGACCCGCAGAAGGTGCGCACTGAACTGCTGCGCCACGAAGTGTTCGTGGAATCGATGGGCGGTGAGGTGCTGGACGTCGAGGTTTCGGCGACCAAGGGCACCAATCTCGACAAGCTGCTGGAAGCGATTCTGCTGCAAGCCGAAGTCCTCGACCTCAAGGCCAATCCCGACCGCACCGCCGAAGGCGCGGTCATCGAGGCGCAGCTGGACAAGGGCCGCGGTCCGGTCGCCACCGTGCTGGTGCAGACCGGCACGCTGATGCCCGGCGACATCATCGTCGCCGGCAACGAATGGGGCCGTGTCCGCGCGCTGGTCAACGATCGCGGCGAGCATGTGCCGGAAGCGCCGCCGGCAATGCCGGTCGAGGTGCTCGGCCTCCAGGGCACGCCGCAGGCAGGCGACCGCTTCGCGGTCGTCAACAACGAGGCGCGTGCGCGTGAGATCACCGAGTATCGCCAGCGCCTGGCGCGCGAGAAGGCGGTGGCCAAGCATGCCGGCCAGCGCGGCTCGCTCGAGCAGATGATGTCGCAGTTGCAAGCGAGCGGGCTGAAGGAGTTTCCGCTGGTCATCAAGGGCGACGTGCAGGGCTCGATCGAAGCGATCAACGCTGCGCTCGAAAAGCTCGGCAACGACGAGGTCAGGGTACGGATCGTTCATTCGGGCGCCGGCGGCATTACCGAGACCGACGTCTCGCTTGCCGAGACCTCGGGCGCTGCGATCATCGGCTTCAACGTCCGCGCCAATGCGCAGGCGCGCACGGCTGCTGCCGCTGCCGGCATCGAGATCCGCTACTATTCGATCATCTACAACCTCGTCGATGACGTGAAGGCAGCTCTTTCCGGCATGCTCTCGCCCGAGCGGCGCGAGACCTTCATCGGCAATGCCGAGATCCTCGAGATCTTCGACATCTCGAAGGTCGGCAAGATCGCCGGCTGCCGCGTCACCGAAGGCAAGGTCGAGCGTGGCGCGGGCGTGCGCCTGATCCGCGACAACGTCGTCGTCCACGAAGGCACGCTGAAGACGCTGAAGCGCTTCAAGGACGAGGTTTCGGAAGTGCCGGGCGGTCAGGAATGCGGCATGGCCTTCCAGAACTACGAGGACATGCGCGTCGGCGACGTCATCGAGTGCTTCCGCGTCGAGATGGTGAGCCGGACGCTCTAATTTCGGATATACCTGCCGGAATTCACCGGGCGGCGGCCGCAAGGCTGCCGCCCGAGATCCTTGTTTCGTAGTTGAGACATGTGGCGCGGTCCCATCCCGCGCTTCACGATTTCAGGACTGAAGAAAAATGTCCCGTTCGACAACATCAGGCCCCTCCCAGCGCATGCTGCGCGTCGGTGAGCAGGTGCGTCACGCCCTATCCGAGACCCTGCAGCGCGGCGAAATCATCGACCCGGTGATCGAGAACAGTGTCGTCTCGGTCTCGGAAGTACGCATGTCGCCCGACCTCAAGATCGCCACCGCTTTCGTTTCTCCGCTTGGTGTCGGCGACGCCGATGCCGTGGTCGGGGCGCTCAACAGGCATGCGAAATTCATTCGCGGCCGCGTCTCGGGCGCGCTCAGGCAGATGAAGTACATGCCCGAGTTTCGCTTCCGGCTCGATACGTCTTTCGACAATTTCGCCAGGATCAACGAATTGCTGAAATCGCCCGAGGTCGCGCGCGATCTCGACCACCAGAATAAAAACAACGACAAGGACGAGGAATAGGTGGCGCGCCGCGGCAAGAAGAAGGGCCGGCCGGTCTCCGGCTGGGTGGTGCTGGACAAGCCGGTCGGCATGGGCTCGACCGAAGCCGTCTCCAAGATCAAATGGCTGTTCCAAGCGGAGAAGGCCGGCCATGCCGGCACGCTCGACCCGTTGGCTTCCGGCATGCTGCCGATCGCGCTCGGCGAGGCGACCAAGACCGTGCCTTACGTGCAGGATGGCGCCAAGGTCTACCGCTTCACCGTCGCCTGGGGCGAGGAGCGGTCGACCGACGACCTCGAAGGGCCGGTGACGAACAGCTCGGACCGCCGCCCGGCCGAGGCCGAGGTGCGGGCGCTGCTGCCGAAATACACCGGCGTCATCATGCAGACGCCGCCGCAATTCTCTGCCGTCAAGATTGCCGGCGAGCGCGCCTACGATCTTGCCCGCGACGGCGAGACGGTCGACATTCCCGCCCGCGAGATCGAAATCGGCCGTTTGGACATCGTCGAGCATGGTGTCGATAGAACCGTCTTCGAGGTCGAGTGCGGCAAGGGCACCTATGTGCGCTCGCTGGCGCGCGACATGGGTCGCGATCTGGGCTGCTTCGGCCACATCTCCGAGTTGCGCCGCGTCGAGGTCGAGCCGTTCACGGCGGACGATTTCGTCACCGTCGCCGAGCTCGAAGCGGCGCGCTTCGGCGGCAAGACCGATGAGAATTCGGACGAAGAAGCCGAGGTGTCGGTCGATTTCGGCGCCATCGATGCGCTGCTGGTCGAGACCGCCGCAGCGCTTGACTGCCTGCCGCAGGTCGCCGTCAGCGATGACGCCGCGACCAAGATCCGCCTCGGCAATCCCGTCATCATTCGAGGGCGCGACGCGCCGGTCGAGGCCGAGGAGGCCTGTGCCACGGCGCGCGGCAAGCTCGTCGCCATCGGCGCCATCGAACAGGGCATGTTCAAGCCCAAGCGGGTCTTTGCCGGTTGACGGCACTCGGCTAGTTTCGGCTCGCAGTTCCAGGAAAACGTGTAACGGTTCTCGTCGGAATTGCATGAAAACCGACGGTTAGAGCAGCGATCTGCTATGACGTCGCGCCCCAGGGGAGCTCATGGCCCAGATGAATCATGGCCCAGAGGAATCATGGCCCAGAGGATTATGGCCCAGAGGATTGTGGCAATGGCTGAGACCGTCGGAAAGCGGGCGCCGCTGAAAATCCGCCGGCCGCCGGTCGGCGCTTCGCCCGGCACCTTGATCGCCGATCCGGCGGCGCGGCGCAGCGAGCTTCGGCTGACGTTGATCTCGCCGGAGAAATACAAAACCATCGACAATGCCAGCATCGACGAGCTCAACACCCATTGCGACCGCTGGCCGGTCGTCTGGCTTGATTGCACGGGGCTCGCGAACATCCCGCTGATCGAAGAGATCGGCCGGATTTTCGACCTTCATCCGCTGGCGCTCGAGGATGTCGTCAACACCGGCCAGCGGCCGAAGGTGGATTTCTTCGAGGACCACGCCTTCGTCGTCATGCGCATGATCGACGATGTCGCCGCGCATCGCTACGAGCAGATCGCGGTGTTCTTCGGCGAGAATTTCGTCGTCACCTTTCAGGAGCGCGAGGGCGACCCGTTCGATCCAGTGCGCAAGCGCATCGCGGCTCCCATGCCCAACCGGCTGCGCTCGCGCGGCGCCGACTATCTCGCCTATGCGCTGATCGACGCCATCGTCGACAGCTATTTCCCGCCGATCGAGACGGTGAGCGAATTGGTCGACGGCATCGAAGACCAGATGCTCAACACGCCCCACAAGCACCAGATGCGGCAGTTGCACGAATTGCGGCGCGACGCCAATGTGCTGAAGGGCGTTCTGTGGCCGATGCGCGACGCGCTGGCGACGCTGATCCGCAACGACGTGCCCTTCGTGCAGGCCGAGACCAAGATATTCTTCAACGATACGCTCGACCATGCGCTGCGGCTGATCGAACTAGTCGAGACCCAGCGCGACATGCTGACCGGCTTGATCGAAATGCATCTGTCGCTGACCCAGGCACGCACCAACGACGTCATCTCCTATCTGACCATCGTCTCGGTGATCTTCATGCCGCTCACCTTCCTCGTCGGTGTCTGGGGCATGAACTTCGACCCGGATAGCTCGCCCTGGAACATGCCGGAGCTCAAGGCCTACTACGGCTACCCGGCGGCACTTTTGTTCATGCTGGTCGTTGCTGTCGGGCTCGTCGCCTTCTTCAAATGGAAGAAGTGGCTGTAGCAGCAGAACCCTCTGTTTTTGCGGCAGGACATGCGACAAGCCGGCTTGACAATTAGTCTGGTGTTTTGCGGGAAATTGCACTATATGCGCGGCAGCTTCGCGCCCTGACGCGCTGCTTGCACCGGCCCCTGCTGGACGACATCCCGGCTGAGGGCGTCCCGTTTCCTCGAACAGATAAGGAAAAACACGATGTCGATTACTGCCGATCGCAAAAAAGAACTGATGGCCGAATTCGCGACCGCGAAGGGCGATACCGGGTCCCCGGAAGTCCAGGTTGCCATCCTTTCCGAGCGCATCAAGAACCTGACGGAGCACTTCAAGGACCACAAGAAGGATAACCATTCCCGCCGTGGTTTGCTTGCTCTCGTTTCCCAGCGCCGCAGCCTGCTTGATTACCTCAAGCGCAAGGATGACACGCGCTATCAGACGCTGATCGACAAGCTCGGTCTCCGTCGCTGACGAATTGACCGGCGGGCTCTCTGCGGAGAGCCCGCCGGTCGCGCATTGGCGGACCGGTCGCTCCGGTGCCCGATGCTGGAGTGGAGCGCGCCGCGCTCTCGAAATTCGCATTCGCGCATGGCGCGTCTCGGAAACAGGGGTTTCCGGCGTCGTGCGCAAAGGACCGGCCGACCGGTCGGCCAGACCCGGTTCCGGAAGCGCAAAGGGCCGTTCGGAACCGCCCATGGACGGTCATGGGGCAGGATTGCAGGATGCTCGCTCGGCAATCGCCACCTGTCGAGCTTCCCGTTGTCTTGCCCGTGGCTGCCCGAAGGAAGCCAGGGAAGGGATGCTCCGCGACCGTTGAGACGGCGCGGCCCTTTCCGCACATGAAGGACAAGATATGTTCAATCAACACAAAGTGGAAATCGAATGGGGCGGCCGTCCGCTCATCCTGGAAACCGGCAAGATCGCTCGCCAGGCTGACGGCGCGGTGCTCGCCACCTACGGCGAGACCGTGGTTCTCGCCACCGTCGTTTCGATGAAGGAGCCGAAGCCCGGCCTCGATTTCTTCCCGCTCACCGTCAATTACCAGGAAAAGACCTATGCCGCCGGCAAAATTCCGGGCGGCTACTTCAAGCGCGAGGGCCGTCCGAGCGAGAAGGAAACGCTGGTTTCCCGCCTGATCGACCGCCCGATCCGCCCGCTGTTTGCTGACGGCTACAAGAACGACACCCAGATCGTCGTCACCGTCGTCCAGCACGATCTCGAGAACGATCCGGACATCCTGTCGATCGTCGCTACCTCGGCCGCGCTCACGCTGTCCGGCGTGCCCTTCATGGGCCCGATCGGCGGCGCCCGCGTCGGCTACATCAACGGCGAGTATGTGCTCAATCCGCATATCGACGAGATGGAGGAATCGAAGCTCGACCTCGTCGTCGCCGGCACCGCCGACGCCGTGCTGATGGTCGAATCCGAGGCCAAGGAGCTCAGCGAGGAGCTCATGCTCGGCGCCGTCGTGTTCGGTCACAAAAGCTTCCAGCCGGTGATCGACGCCATCATCAAGCTGGCCGAGGTCGCCGCCAAGGATCCGCGCGACTTCACCGCGCCGGACCATTCGCAGCTCGAAGGCGAGATGCTGAAGGTTGTCGGCGACGAGCTTCGCGACGCCTACAAGATCATCGAGAAGCAGTCCCGCTACGCGGCCGTCGACGCCGTCAAGGCGAAGGTCAAGGCCGCGTTCACGCCGGCCGAAGGCGAGGATCCGAAATACTCCTCCGAGCAGATCGCAAGCGTCTTCAAGGAGCTCCAGGCCAAGGTCGTACGCTGGAACATCCTGGACACCGGCTCGCGCATCGACGGCCGCGACCTGAAGACCGTGCGCAAGATCGTCGCCGAAGTCGGCGTCCTGCCGCGTACCCATGGTTCGGCGCTGTTCACCCGCGGCGAGACTCAGGCGCTGGTCATTGCCACGCTCGGCACCGGCGAGGATGAGCAGTTCGTCGATTCGCTGACCGGCATGTACAAGGAGAAGTTCCTCCTCCACTACAACTTCCCGCCCTATTCGGTTGGCGAAACCGGCCGCATGGGCTCGCCGGGCCGCCGCGAGATCGGCCACGGCAAGCTTGCCTGGCGCGCGATCCACCCGATGCTGCCTTCGGCGGACCAGTTCCCGTACACGCTGCGCGTCGTCTCGGAGATCACCGAGTCGAACGGCTCGTCCTCGATGGCGACGGTCTGCGGCACCTCGCTGGCGCTGATGGATGCCGGCGTGCCGATCGCCAAGCCCGTGGCCGGCATCGCCATGGGCCTGATCAAGGAAGGCGAGCGCTTCGCGGTGCTCTCCGACATCCTTGGCGACGAGGATCATCTCGGCGACATGGACTTCAAGGTCGCCGGCACCGCCAACGGCGTCACCTCGCTGCAGATGGACATCAAGATCGATGGCATCACCGAGGAGATCATGGGCATCGCGCTCGGCCAAGCCAAGGAAGGCCGGCTGCACATCCTGGGCGAGATGGCGCATGCCATATCTTCCTCGCGCGCCGAGCTCGGCGAATTTGCGCCGCGCATCGAGGTCATGCACATCCCGACCGACAAGATCCGCGACGTCATCGGCTCCGGCGGCAAGGTGATCCGCGAGATCGTCGAGAAGACCGGCGCCAAGATCAATATCGAGGATGACGGCACGGTCAAGATCGCGTCGGCCAACGCCAAGGAGATCGAGGCGGCGAAGAAGTGGATCCACACCATCGTCGCCGAGCCGGAAGTCGGCGAGATCTACGAAGGTACCGTCGTTAAGACGGCCGACTTCGGCGCCTTCGTCAACTTCTTCGGCCCGCGCGACGGCCTCGTCCACATCTCGCAGCTCGCCAATGAGCGCGTCGCCAAGACCTCCGACGTCGTCAAGGAAGGCGACAAGGTTTGGGTCAAGCTGATGGGCTTCGACGAGCGCGGCAAGGTGCGCCTGTCGATGAAGGTCGTCGACCAGGCGACCGGCAAGGAAATCGTTCAGGAAAAGAAGAAGCCGGAAGGCGAGGAAGACGCCGCCTGATTGGCCTGACCGCATGATTGAAACGGGCGCGCTGCAAGGTCGCGCCCGTTTCTATTTCAAGCGCCCTTCAAGGGTAGGTGAATGGCCGCTGAGCCGCTGAAGACGCTGTTCTATCCGTTCGAGGCCGAAGCGCTGCCTTGGCCGCGAAGCGATGCCCGCATCCTGTTTCTTGGGACTGAGCCTGGTTTCCGTTTGCCCGGCGGCGTCACTGCGGCGCTGCATCTCGTGCAAGGTTTTCGGCCGCATTTTCGTGCTCTGCAGGCAGCCGGCTATTCGGTCACGCCGCAGGCGGAAGGCTCGGCCTTCGATGCTGCCCTTGTGCTGGCCGGCCGGCATCGCGGCCAGAACGAGCTGCGCATCGCCGAAGCCATCGAGCGCGTCGCGCCCGGCGGGTTGATCGTCGTCGCTGGCGGCAAGGAAGACGGCATCGATAGCCTGCGCAAGCGCGTGGGCGCGCTGTCGCCGCTCGAAGCCCACCTGCCGAAGCATCACGGCGTCGCCTTCTGGTTCCGCCGGGCCGGCATGGATGCGGCCCGGGCGCTTCGCGCCGCCAACCCTGATCTGGTCGTCGAAGGCCGCTTCCGCACCGCGCCCGGCATGTTCTCCTTCGATCGGGTCGACGCAGGATCGAAGCTTCTGCTGGACAGCCTGCCGCAGGGGCTTGCGGGCAATGTCGCCGATTTCTGTGCCGGCTGGGGCTATCTGGCGGCCGAAGTGATGGAACGCTCGACAGGGCTGTCCGGTCTCGACCTCTACGAAGCGGATTTCGAGGCCCTGGAGGCGGCAAGGGTCAATATCCCCGCAACCGCTGTCGAGCCGCGCTTCTTCTGGACCGATCTGCTGACCGAAACGGTCGAGCGAGGTTACGACGCGATCGTCATGAACCCGCCCTTCCACAGCGGCAGGGCTGCCGACCCGGGCATCGGCGCTGGCATGATCCGCGCGGCATCAAAGGCACTGAAACCAGGTGGACGCCTGTTCATGGTGGCGAACCGGCAGTTGCCCTACGAACAGGTGCTGGCGGGAGCCTTCTCCAGTCACGCCGAGGTTGCGCGCGATGGCATGTTCAAGGTGTTTTCGGCGCGGCGTTAAAAGCAACTCCAGGAAAAGCGCGTGAGACGGTTTTCCGTCCCCGTGATTGCTCCAGGAAAAGAATGCAGCGCCCTACTGCAGGCTGACGAGGCGTGCCGGCTCGCGCCTGGCATGAACAGGGCGCAACGCGCCGAGCTCGATCTCGAGCGGCGCGGGGCGGCCGAACAGATAGCCCTGCACGACCTCGCAACCGGCGGCTCTCAGCAGCGTCGCCTGGTTCTCGGTCTCGACGCCTTCGGCGATGATGCCGACGCCGAGCGCCCGCGATAGCCCGACGATGGTCGAGACGACAGCGCCCGAGCTGGAATCGGTATCGATGCGGCTGACGAAGGAGCGGTCGATCTTCAGCTTGCCGAACGAGAAGTCGATCAGATAGCTCAGGTTGGAATAGCCGGTGCCGAAATCGTCGACGGCGACCGAGATGCCCATCTCGGCGAGTTGCCGCAGGATGACGGCCGCGCGGTCGCGGTCCTGCATCATCGCCGTTTCGGTGACTTCGAGTTCCAGCCGCGACGGCTTGATGCCGGTCGATGCCATGGTCTGGCGCACGATGCCGACGAAGTCCCTGGTCATGAACTGGGCCGGCGAGATGTTGACGGCGACGAAGCAATCCTCCGGCAGGTACTGGGCGTCGCTGCAAGCCTTGCGCAGCACCCATTCGCCGATCGGGTTGATCATGCCGGTTTCCTCGGCGATCGGAATGAATTCCATCGGCGGGATCATGCCGCGTTCCGGATGCTTCCACCGGATCAGCGCTTCATAGCCGACGACACGGCCGCCCTGCAGGTCGAATTGCGGCTGGTAGTGGAGGTTGAAGTCGCCGCGGTCGAAGGCGGTTTTCAGCTCCGATTCAATCCATTGCCGGTGGTCCGCAACGCGGCCCATGTCGGCGTGGAAGACCGACCAGTTGCCGATGCCGCCTGCGCGCGCATTCTGCAGCGCCAGGTTCGAACGGCGAAGGATGAGCACCGGATCGACGCCGTCCTTCGGCATCGCCACGATGCCGACGGACATGCTGACCGACTGCAGATGCGTCTGGAGCTGGTAGGGCTCCATCATGCGGTTGATGAATGTTTCGAGGAACCGTTCGAGATATCCCCGGATCTCACGGTCCGGCAAGAGCACGGCGAATTCGCCGGCGCCGAGCCGTCCGATCACGACATCCTCCGGCATGCTCTCCTTCAGCCTTTTGGTGAAGGCGCGGATCAGCTCGTCGCCATGACTGTAGCCGATGGCGTCGTTGATCTGCTTGAAGCGGTCGATGTCGATATCGATCAAGTAGACCGGTTCGCCGGTCTCCAGCGTTTCCGCTGCCGCCGCCGCGACCTTTCCGACGATCGCCTGGCGCGTCAGCAGGCCGGTCATCTTGTCGAAATGGGTTTCCTTGAAGACGTATTCGGCCGATTCATCGATGCCTGCGAAGAAGGACATCGCGGCGCCGCCGGCGGAAAGGGCACAGAGCGCGGCGATGATAGCCGCCATCGTCCCGGCAGACATGCCGGCCAGGCCGTCGCCGAAGCCGAAGCGCAACCCCCAGAGTCCGAGGATAAAACTGCCCATGGCCGAGCTGGCGATGGTGATCAGCCGGAACAGCGGTGTTCGCTTCGGGTTGCTGACTGCAGACATGCAAGGTCCCTGAACTACAGGGCCGTTTAGCGGATACCTCCTTAAAATGGGTTTCCGCCAATGCCTCCAATTTTACTGGAAGGTGCTTTTTTCGTTAGCGAATTATTCGCGGGGGCCGTCGTTCTGCTTCAGTTCCTCTAGCGTCGGCATGGAGACGATGTGATAGCCGGAATCGACATAGTGGATCTCGCCTGTGACTCCCGAAGACAGATCGGACAGCAGGTAGAGCGCCGAGCCGCCAACCTCGTCGATGGTGACGGTGCGCCGTAGCGGCGAATTGCGCTGCTGATAAGAGAACATGTGGCGTGCGTCGGATACGCCTGAGCCGGCGAGCGTCCGCACCGGTCCTGCCGAGATGCCGTTCACCCGAATGCCGCGCGGGCCGTAATCGTTGGCGAGATAGCGCACGCTCGCCTCGAGTCCGGCCTTGGCGACGCCCATGACGTTGTAGTTCGGCATGACCCGCACCGACCCGGCATAGGTCAGCGTGATCATCGAGCCGCCGTTCGTCATCAGCGCGGCGGCATTGCGGGCGATCTCGGTAAAGGAATAGCAGGAGATCACCATGGTGCGGACGAAGTTGTCGCGGCTGGTGTCGGCGTAGAGGCCCTTGAGCTCGTTCTTGTCGGAGAAGCCGATGGCGTGAACGACGAAATCCAGGCCGTCCCAGGCTTCGCGAAGCGTCTGGAAGGTTGCGGTGACCGAGGCGCTGTCCTCGACGTCGCAAGGCACGACCAGCGAGGCACCGAGCTTCTCGGCCAGCGGCTTGACCCGCCGCCCGAAGGCGTCGCCCTGATAGGTGAAGGCGAGTTCCGCCCCGTGTTCGGACAATTTCCTGGCGATGCCCCAGGCGATCGAATGATCGTTGGCGACCCCCGTGACAAGCCCGCGCTTGCCCTTCATCAACCCTTCCATAAAAGGCAATCCTTATGCGGAATAGCGCTGGAAAATCAGCGTTGCGTTGGTGCCACCGAAACCGAAGGAGTTGGACAGGACGGTGTCGATCTTGGCGTTGTCGATGCGCTTGCGCACGATCGGCATGCCCTCGAATTCGGGATCGAGCTCCTCGATATGGGCGCTCTCGCCGATGAAGCCGCCCTGCATCATCAGGATGGAGTAGATCGATTCCTGGACGCCTGCGGCGCCGAGCGAATGGCCGGTCAGCGACTTGGTCGAGGTGATATACGGCATGTGGTCGCCGAACACCTCGCGGATGGCGCCCATTTCCTTGGAATCGCCGACCGGCGTCGATGTGCCGTGCGTGTTGATGTAGTCGACCGGCGTCGAGACGGTTGCAAGCGCCTGCCGCATGCAGCGCACGGCGCCTTCGCCGGACGGCGCCACCATGTCGTAGCCGTCGGAGGTCGCGCCGTAGCCGACGATCTCGGCATAGATCTTGGCGCCGCGCGCCTTGGCGTGCTCCAGCTCTTCCAGCACCAGAACGCCCGCGCCGCCGGCGATGACGAAGCCGTCGCGGTTGACATCATAGGCGCGCGAAGCGGCCGATGCCTTGTCGTTGAATTTCGACGACATGGCGCCCATGGCGTCGAACAGGTCCGACATCGTCCAGTCGAGATCCTCGTGGCCGCCGGCGAACATCATATCCTGCTTGCCCCACTGGATCAGCTCACAGGCATTGCCGATGCAGTGCGCGGAGGTCGAGCAGGCGGACGAGATCGAGTAATTCACGCCGTGGATCTTGAACCAGGTGGCCAAGGTGGCCGAAGCGGTCGACGACATCGCCTTCGGCACCGCGAACGGACCGATCCGCTTCGGGCTGCCGTTCTTGAGCGTCGTTTCGGCGGCTTCCACGATGGTCCTGGTAGACGGTCCGCCGGAGCCCATCACGATGCCGGTCCGCTCATTGGTGATGTCGCTCTCGCCGAGCCCGGCGTCCGCGATCGCCTGATCCATGGCGACATGGTTCCAGGCAGCGCCTTGGCTCAGGAAACGCATTGCGCGGCGGTCGATCATCGCCGACGGGTCGAGCGTCGGCGCGCCCCATACCTGGCAGCGAAAACCGTGCTCGGCGAAGGAATTGGAAAAGCTGATGCCGGACTTGGCATCGTAAAGCGAGGCCTGCACCTCATTGGCGTTGTTGCCGATCGACGACACAATGCCAAGGCCTGTCACTACGACGCGTCTCATTCGCAACTCCTTCCGGCGTAGTTTGGCGAAAAACCTAATTGGTTTCCGCCTTCGATCATACGCAAAATAAACTGCCGCAGCGTCCTTGCGCATCCGCCGGACACGCCAGGGCCCGGGGCGATGGCGATCAGGCGGCGGACTGCTTGGACAGGCCCACCTTCAGATCCGTTGCCGCGTATATGGGTTCGCCATCCGCCTTGAGCCAGCCGTCGGCGATGCCGAGCACGAGGCGGCCACGCATCACGCGCTTGAAGTCGACGCCATATTCGACCTTCTTGACCGATGGCGTCACCATGCCCTTGAACTTCACCTCGCCGGTCGACAGCGCCATGCCTTTGCCGGGTTCGCCGAGCCAGCCGAGATAGAAGC
>NZ_RZST01000569.1:0-2054 GCF_003997575.1 Mesorhizobium sp. M1A.F.Ca.IN.022.07.1.1 | reverse complement strand
CCGACGGTTCGCTCGATCCGTCCGGAATCGTCAAGGGATGGGCCATCAACAATGCCGCTGGTATCGTCCACAAGGCCGGCTTCAGTGATTTCTTCATCGAAGCCGGAGGCGACATCCAGTCATGCGGAAAGAACGCCTCACATCTCGACTGGAGCGTCGGCATCCGCAATCCGTTCAATACGGATGAGATCATCAAGATCATTTATCCACGCGGTCGCGGCGTCGTCACTTCTGGTACCTATGCACGCGGCCACCACATCTACAATCCCTATGCGTTTGGCGATCCGATCGCTGAGATCGTGAGTCTGACGGTCATAGGATCCGATGTGCTCGAAGCCGATCGCTTCGCCACCGCAGCCTTCGCCATGGGCAGGGGTGGTATCCAGTTCATCGAGCAAACTCCCGGCCTTGAGGGATATGTCGTCGACATCAACGGCCGCGCCACGCCGACAACCGGCTTCGGAGACCTGTGCAAACCATGATCAAGGCAGTCGATCGGTTCCTCGACCACCTGACTATGTACAGGCTGGTGCGCTACTATCTAGTGGCTCTAATTGTCGCGGCCTTCGTCTTCGGCATTATCAAGCTCGTGCCGCATGATCCACTCGCGCTCGCCTTCACCACGGCACTGGCACTCTCGACCTGTTGGATCACCAACAGGGTTTTCGCACTGGTCTTCGAGATTCCAGCAAACAGTGAATCCGTCTACATCACCGCACTCATTCTGGCCCTCATCCTCGATCCGGTGGCTGTGACCGACCTCAAGGGCATTGGGGCTGTCGCATTCGCCTCTGTCTGGGCGATCTCATCCAAATTCATCTTCGCCGTCGGTCGAAAACACCTTTTCAATCCTGCGGCCCTCGGCGTGGCTTTGTCGGCGCTGCTGCTGGACAACCCCGCCACCTGGTGGGTCGGTGGCAATTCGTGGCTGCTTCCCCTGGTGCTGAGCGGCGGCATTCTTGTTGTCCGCAAGCTCCGTCGCCTGGATCTCGTCACGACATTTATTGCCGCGGCGCTGGTGACCATCCTGGCGACAACCGAGCCCGCACAATATGGCGATGTGCTCAAGGAAACGCTGGGTTCGTCGCCGCTGCTGTTCTTCGCCTTCGTGATGCTGACCGAACCACTGACAGCTCCGACACAACGCTGGCCGCGCATTATTTTTGCCTGCATTGTCGGCGTCCTGTTCGCACCCAACATCCACATCGGCTCGTTCTATTTCACGCCCGAGCTTGCACTTCTAACGGGCAACCTTTTCGCCTACTCGGTGAGCCCGAAAGGGCGCTTCGTGCTGACCTTGGAAGGCATCGAACAGACCGCCGCGGACAGCTATGACTTCATCTTCAGGTCGCCGCGAAAGCTTGCCTTCCAGGCGGGTCAATACCTTGAATGGACGCTTGGCCTCAACCGCTCCGACAATCGCGGCAACCGGCGCTACTTCACTGTCGCCTCGTCGCCGACCGAGCAATCGGTACGGCTTGGAGTCAGGTTCCATCCGCAATCGAGCGCGTTCAAGCAGGCACTTGGCAGCATGAGGCCCGGCGCCGCGATTCACGCCTCACAACTGGCTGGCGATTTCACGCTACCGTCTGACCAGCAGGTCAAGATCGCTTTCTTAGCCGGCGGCATCGGCATCACGCCATTCCGTTCGATGCTGCAATACCTCATCGATCGCAAGGAACTGCGTCCCATCGTTGTCCTTTACGGAACGGAGAGCCAGGGGGACATCGCCTATCGAGAAGTGCTTGGCTCGGCGTGGCGCGAGCTGGGTATAAGGACGTTCCACGCCGTAGCCAAGGACGCAGGGCGCGGCCAATATGCGGGCTATGTCGACGCCCGCCTGGTGCGCGTCACCATGCCCGACTATCTCGAACGCACGTTCTACATCTCCGGCCCGCAAGCAATGGCGAAGGCTCTGCGCCAGCAGCTCCTTGCCATGGGCGTTCGCCGTTCGAGAATAAAGGTCGACTATTTCCCCGGTTTTGCCTGAGATCTCAGCCATGCTGAGGCAAGCTGATAGTCACCGCCAAACCAGGGCCGGCATCGGCCATTGC
>NZ_RZST01000568.1:0-2068 GCF_003997575.1 Mesorhizobium sp. M1A.F.Ca.IN.022.07.1.1 | reverse complement strand
ACTCTCCGCAGTGCATATGTTCGCTTATTGCCGAGCTGGAAGCCCTGATCCAGTCGACCAGGCCGGCAGGACCGCTCAGTCGCTTCTCGGCGACTGTCGACCGCGACCGGATTTGCGAGCGTAGCGAACATCTTGGGGTGAACCATCAGGGTGTCGATCACCGTCCGCCGGTCAACCCATAACGATCCCTGTTGGCATCGTGTCCCCACCTCCCTCGGTGAAGCGGTACTGAGCATGCTGAAGGGCGATGCCTCGCGATTAGACTATTGATTGCCGTTGCTTCGTGCGATCGGGCAGAACATGATACCGGATGTGGATGAGCTATAAGCCAAGATATCGCTACAACTACGGCCGCTCAGCCCGTTTCAGACTTGCTTTTTGGTCTGTTCCGAAGATTTCTCGCCACTGTTCCAGACTGCCCTTTATGCGACTTTCGAAGCACAAAACGCGAACGTCGTGTGTTTTCTTCGTCAATAGCCCTGCCCGCTCCGCAGCTCCGGCGAGCATTAGCTGCTATGGAGGCCGATTGCGGACTGTCCGCGCTCAACCCTAGCCCAATATTTCGCACTGCATTTCGCTGCGCTAACGACGGCGCAGTGCGGCAATCTGATTAAACAGCTTAACCACTTCCTCGACGTCATCCGGACTTCCGTCCCAAACCTTCAGAGCGCTGCCAACTATGCGTGCAGCGCCCTCGGTGTACTGGCCCCGCGGAAGCGTCACACCCAAAAATGTGCAAATTTGCACTACATTGGGGTTTGGCGTTGCGAACTGCCCACCTAAAATGCGGCTGAGTCGGCTGGGCTGCATCCCACTCAGACGTGCTGCATTTGCTGCAGAAAGGCGCCGATCGGTCAAGGCGGCCCTGATGTCCCTTGCAATTCTCGATGCTTCTTCAGTTGTCAGCCTCATCCGTCTCGGATAAGATAGAAATTGCAAATTTGCAAGTTCATTGATCTGTGATAGCAGAGCGGTAGTTAAGGGGGGATGGGCATGGCGTGGAGCAGGCAGCGGGTAACAGCAGTGAAGGTCGATGTCGGACCCTCGATAATGTTGCACAGTGGCGCTTGGCTGGACCTGCTGTCGCCTCATACCAGCGCTTTTACAATCGAGGATATTGCCCACGGCCTGGCGCTTCAGTGTCGTTATGCGGGCCAATGTCTGGATTTCTATTCTGTAGCCGAGCACAGCCTGCTGGTCAGTGACCTCGTCGAAGAGGATCCATTGGCCGCCTTGCTGCACGATGCGGCGGAGGCCTTCCTTGGAGATATTACGCGTCCCCTCAAGCAGATGCTTCCGGATTACAGGCAAATTGAAACTGAGATGCAGCGCGCGATCGCAGAGCGGTTTGGTATTAGCACTCAGTCAAGCCCGGCAATCAAGCGAGCCGATCTGCGTGTGCTGGCCGCCGAGCAGGCTCAGATTATGCCGGCAGGCACGGACGAATGGGCCAAGCGCGATCGGATTGCGCCCGCCCTAGTGAAGGTACGTTTCCTGTCGCCGCGCGAAGCTAAGAGCGCGTTCCTTTGCCGATATGAAGCCTTGCAATAGAACTATCCGCATAAAACAACTGGGTCCGGCATTTCTCAACAAAAAAACTTCGCGCGAGCTATAGATTGAATTGAAATCGATGCGTATCTCTTCGCTGTGGGGAGTCTGAGTCCTAGGGTCGGTAGGATTTTGGTTCTCTAGTGGCAGGAGGTTGCGCTGAAACCAATTTTCTTGGTGTCTGGTCCGCTTGCGGCCGGAAAATCGATGTTCACTGAACAGTTGACGTCACGTTTCGACGCGAAGCGCGTGTCAACGCGGGCGCTATTACTTCGGGCTAGCGATACCGATGATCGGGACGCACTGATCAAGCTTGGCGATAAGCTCGACATTGAGACCAACGGAAAGTGGGTCCTCGATCAGTTTCTGGCAGAAACTAGCGGGGCTCCGGCGGATCAGATTTGGCTGGTGGATGCGGTCCGGACGCTAGATCAAGTTAAACACTTCCGCGAAAAATTCGGCGACAGAGTCGTTCACGTCCACCTCACTGCGCCAATTGGCGTGTTGCGCGAGCGTTACT
>NZ_RZST01000567.1:0-2102 GCF_003997575.1 Mesorhizobium sp. M1A.F.Ca.IN.022.07.1.1 | reverse complement strand
GTCTATGACTGGGCCAAGGACGCGCCGCCGCCGCACCGTGTGCTGTCGGAAAAAGCTCTGAAATACATGAACACCATGCTGGCCGCGGTGCCGGCGATCGGCACGGCGCGGCGCGCGCAGCTTCCCAACATCGTCGTCGCGGGCAAGACCGGCACCACGCAGTCCTACCGAGACGCATGGTTCGTCGGTTTCACCGGCAACTACACGGCCGCCGTCTGGCTCGGCAATGACGATTTCACGCCGACCAACAACATGACCGGCGGGTCGCTGCCGGCGATGGTCTGGCAGCGGCTGATGGCCTATGCACACCAGAACATCGATCTGAAGCCGATCCCTGGCCTCGATCATCCCTGGGTCGACCCGGAGGTCGCGGCCAAGGCCGAGGAAGAGGCGAAGAAGGAGGCCGCCGACGCCGCGGCGCAGGCAGAGGCCGAGCGGCCGCCCGTGCTTTCCAGCCGCACCACGCAGACGCTGAGGGCAATGACCAAAGCCTTCCAGGCGGCGCCGGTTCTCAACGCTCCTACCCTGCCGGAGACGCTGTCCGCGCTTTGAACCTTCCTTCGACGCATGCGCTTGCCCCGAACCGCTACCCGCTTTCGCAGGAAAGCTTAGCGGAGACTAGGCAATTTGAGCCCGGCCCATTCGCCGGGTGGGATCTCAGCCCCGACACGGAAGTTGAACGACAAGACCCTTGTCGCATCGGTGTCGACCTCGCACCGGAAGCTTAGGCGGTACCATGTGGTTGCGGTGCTGAAGGCGGCCACCGGAGGGTCAAGAACATTGCCCACCTTCAGCGGAATGGATGGCAGCCATTTGGGAGAATAGGAGGCGCCCTGCAACTCCTGGTTCAAAACGCTGCCGCAAAGGTTGGCAACCCGCTGGTCGCGAGGCACCTCGCTCATAGAGCTTGTGGCCAGCGCATCGCCGGTAGCGCCCTGCGAATAGAGCTTTCGAACACCCGGAAGTCCGGAATAGATCGGCGACGCAGCAACGGCGGCGTTGGTAGAACCTGGCGTTCCGGCGCTCTTGCTTCGGGACTTCGAGACCTTTGCGGGCCTGAACTTCAGCGCATTTGCTTGCTTGGGCTTTTGCTTTTCGGCCGGCGCCGGAAGATCGACTTTACCACCCCTCTTGGCATCCAACGGCGCCGGCGCCACTCCTGCTTGCTTTTCGGCGGTTGGCGCTCCTGCCTCTTGCTTGGCTGCCTGCTGTTTATCCGTGTCCTGGGCTGCCTTCTCGTCACTTTGGGCGGGCTCGGTGTCCGTCGCGGCGATTACCGGCTTCTCGTCAGCCGTGCTGTGATCTGCCGGCTGATCGGCATCGGCCGGCGCGGCAGTTTGCTTCTGTGCAGGCTTCGCCACGGCGGGCGGCTTCGTATCGTTATCCTTCGCCGGCGACGGCGTGTTGTCCCGGTTGCCGGCTCCACCCAGGGATGTCCTGGGGCCGGTGTCCTTGTTGCCGTACTGGAAAACGGGCTTTAGCACCGCGATCGGCGGTGGCTTCGGCGGCTGCTTTTCCGGCACTGGAGGCTTTTCGACTTTCTGCTCGGGCGGCTTTTCAGCCTTGGGTTCCGGGGGCTTCTCGGCCTTGAGTTGCTTCGGCTGCGGTGCGGGCGGAGGCTTCGGCTTAGGTTGCTCGGGTGGAGGCACAAGCGCGACATTGACCGGCTGCTCCTGATCCGGCTGTTGGGCGCGCTTGGGCAAGGTATAGACCAGAAACGCTGCGATCAGCGCATGCAGCATCAGCGATGCGGGCAAAGCCCACGCCAAATTCCGACGCCGCTCTTCTGTCTCGCCCTTCATCCCGACCGATGTGGAACGAAATGGCGGCGGCTTCAAGCACAGGCATCGGATCGGCGCCTGACAAGTCAGTGATTGGATGGCCACGTGCAGCGCCGCCGAGAATCAGAAGGGGCGCAGTCCGGACTTGTCCGTGACAGGCGTTCGCTGACATGGGAACGTCATGCTGCTTGCAGGCCGGACCACCTGAATATCGCCACGCCCGGGGCAAGCCGGCTTGCCACGAGGCCCCACGCCGCGATATCCCGGGCAACCTCCTCAGTTCCGGCCTTCCATGCTCAAGACCGTCTCCCTCACGCTGCT
>NZ_RZST01000566.1:0-2148 GCF_003997575.1 Mesorhizobium sp. M1A.F.Ca.IN.022.07.1.1 | reverse complement strand
GAGACAGTGCAACAACCGTATGACGGTTGCGGTTGGTCCAGCCTAGGCGCTAGCTTGCCGCCCTCGAAAAAGGAGAAATCAGCATGGATCTCGGCATTCGCGGCAAGAAGGCCATCGTCTGCGCCTCGAGCAAGGGACTGGGGCGCGGCTGCGCGATTGCGCTGGCCGAAGCCGGCGTCGACCTTGTCGTCAACGGCCGCAACGCCGAGCTGTTGGCGAAGACGGCGCAGGAAATCCGCGAAAAATTCGGTGTCGAGGTGATCGAGATCGCGGGCGACGTCTCGAAGCCGGAAGTGCAGAAGGCATTGCTTGCCGCCTGCCCCGCCCCCGACATCCTGGTCAACAACAATGGCGGCCCGCCGCTTCGCGATTTCCGCGAGCTCGACCGCGCGAAAATCCTCGAAGGCGTGACGCAGAACATGGTGACGCCGATCGAGCTGATCCAGGCGGTCATCGACGGTATGGCCAAGCGCGGCTTCGGCCGCATCGTCAACATCACATCGCTGTCGGTCTATGTGCCGATCCCGGGCCTCGACCTGTCGTCGGGCGCCCGCGCCGGCCTGACCTCGTTCCTTGCCGGCGTGGCCCGCACGGTGATCGACCGAAACGTCACCATCAACAGCCTATTGCCCGGCAAGCTCGACACCGACCGGTTGCGAGGCCCGCACGAAGCCGGCACGCCGGAAGACCCCGCAGCGGCCGCCGCGCGCAAGGCCCGCATCAGCGCCGACGTACCGGCAAAGCGCCTCGGCACGCCGGAAGAGTTCGGCCAGATCTGCGCCTTCCTGTGCTCGGTTCATGCCGGCTATCTCACTGGACAGAACATCCCGGTCGACGGCGGCCTCTACGTCAGTGCGTTCTGACGAGCTTCGTCGATCCGCCGCAAGTTTCCGAGCCAACAGGCTGAAATGGATTGATTATCTTCGCCTCGGCATCGTGAATGCCAGGGCCGACATTTGGCGTCGCGAAGAATCGCCGCTGCATGCTAAAAGGCTCGAAAGCAAGAAGCGCAGGAGGGCCGCGAATGGACGGCGAGAGCAAGAAAACGGCCCGATCGGACCTTGATGAGGCCGCGCTCTTCTTCCACAAGCACCCCACCCCGGGAAAGCTCGAGATCCAGGCGACCAAGCCGCTGGGCAACCAGCGCGACCTCGCGCTTGCCTATTCGCCGGGCGTTGCCGCTCCTTGTCTCGAGATCCGGGACGATCCCGCGGCCGCCGCCGACTACACGGCGCGCGCCAACCTCGTCGGCGTTGTCTCCAACGGCTCGGCGGTGCTTGGGCTGGGCAATATCGGCCCGCTCGCCTCCAAGCCGGTGATGGAAGGAAAGGCGGTGCTGTTCAAGAAATTCGCCGGCATCGACGTGTTCGACATCGAGATCGATGCTCCCGAGATCGAGCGCATGGTCGAGACGGTGGCCGCGCTCGAGCCGACCTTCGGCGGCATCAATCTCGAGGACATCAAGGCGCCTGAATGCTTCGAGGTCGAGGAGCGGCTGAAGGACCGCATGGGCATTCCGGTTTTCCATGACGACCAGCATGGCACGGCAATCATCGTCGCCGCCGCGGTGCTCAACGGGCTGGAATTCGCCGGCAAATCGATCTCCGACATCAAGATCGTCACGTCCGGCGCGGGCGCTGCGGCGCTCGCCTGCCTCAACCTTTTGGTCTCGCTCGGGGCCAAGGTCGAAAACATCTGGGTCACCGATCGTTTCGGCGTCGCCTACAAAGGCCGGGTCGAGGAGATGGACCGCTGGAAAGACCCTTATGTGAAGGACACCCAGGCGCGCACGCTGACCGATGTCATCCCCGGCGCCGACGTCTTTCTCGGCCTGTCCGCCGCAGGCGTGCTGAAGCCAGAACTCCTGCAGCACATGGCGCCGAAGCCGCTGATCCTGGCGCTCGCCAACCCGACGCCGGAGATCATGCCGGAGGTTGCGCGCGCGGCACGGCCCGACGCCATGATCTGCACCGGGCGCTCCGATTTTCCCAATCAAGTCAATAACGTGCTCTGCTTTCCTTACATCTTCCGCGGCGCGCTGGATTGCGGGGCGAGCGCCATCAACGAGGAGATGAAGATGGCCGCGGTCAGAGCGATCGCGGCGCTGGCCCGCGAGGAGCCATCGGACGTCGCCGCCCGCGCCTATTC
>NZ_RZST01000565.1:0-2149 GCF_003997575.1 Mesorhizobium sp. M1A.F.Ca.IN.022.07.1.1 | reverse complement strand
TCATCGAGCCGCAGCGCGACGCGGCCTGATGCATGTCGCGGTGTGCAGCGGTTTTGCGAAGACGACAGCACGAACAATGACTTAAAGCGCGTCGCCTGAATCCGCTTCAGCGCGACGCGCCTTGAGTGTCATTAAAAATCAGTGGCCAGACCCTTCACCTCCCAGTCGCCGTAGCGCCCGGGTTCCTTGCCGCCGCGTCCGCCGAACTCTTTCGGCAGGCGGGCTTCCGCCTCGCGGTATGCCTTCCGCCTGGCTTCCGCTTCCGCCAATGCGCGTTGCGCCTCAGGCGACAGCGTCCTTTGCGGCTTGGCGCCTTCGGTTTTGTTGGGTTGATCGGTCATGCGATGCTTCCTGCCGATTGAAACGGGGACCGGCCTTTCCCATCATATAGCCATGACAACGGCAGGATCGACCCCTATTCGCCACCACGCCAGACGGAAGAGACGATGAATACGCTTCGCACCGCCATGCTCCTTGCTGCGATGACCGCGCTGTTCATGGGCGTCGGCTTTCTGATCGGCGGCACCGGCGGCATGGTGATCGCCTTGCTGTTGGCCGCCGGCATGAACCTGTTCAGCTACTGGAATGCCGACAAGATGGTGCTGTCGATGAACCGCGCCATCGAGGTCGACGAGAGGAACGCTCCCGAATATTATGCGATCGTTGAGGCGCTGGCCAAGCAGGCCGGCCTGCCGATGCCGAAGACCTATCTGATCGACAGTCCGCAGCCGAACGCCTTCGCCACTGGCCGCAATCCCGAAAACGCTGCTGTAGCCGCATCGACCGGCCTGCTGGAGCGGCTCAGCCACGAAGAGGTCGCGGCGGTGATGGCGCATGAACTTGCCCATGTGCAGCATCGCGACACGCTTACCATGACGATTGTCGCGACGCTTGCCGGCGCGATCTCGATGCTCGGCAATTTCGCCTTCTTCTTCGGCGGCAGCCGCGAAAACAACAATCCGCTGGGCTTCGTCGGCGTGCTTGTCGCCATGCTCGTTGCGCCCTTTGCCGCCATGATCGTGCAAATGGCGGTGAGCCGCACCCGCGAATATGAGGCCGACCGGCGCGGCGCCGAAATTTGCGGAAATCCGTTGTGGCTCGCCTCGGCGCTCGACAAGATCGCGCGCGGCGCCGAGCGCATTCCCAATCCGGATGCCGAGCGAAATCCGGCGATGGCACATCTGTTCATCATCAATCCGTTGCACGGTGAGCGCATGGACAATCTGTTCTCGACCCACCCGAGCACAGAGAACCGCATCGCCGCCCTGCAGCAGATGGCGCGCGAGATGAGCGGTGCCGCCCAAGCCGCGCGGCGCGAAGCCCCTGCGCCAGGCCAGCCGGACGAGCCGCAGGCAGGACCATGGAGCCAGCCGGCCGAGCCGGAGCGGCCGAAGCCCAATCCCTGGGGTCGCAACCCGACCGGCCCCCGCGGCACAGGATCCAAAGGTCCGTGGTCGTGAACGGAGCGAAGCGCCGACCGCAAACCCAAGGCAGAGGTGACGCAAGTGCGAGCGAAACGGTCGCCGGCCTCGCGGCGCGCAAGGCGGCCGCCCGCCTGCTTGCCGCCGTCATCGATGCCCATACCCCGTTCGACGGCCTGACCGACAACGAGCACGGCCACCCGCAATACAAGGCGCTCGACCAGCGCGACCGCGCATTGGTGCGCGCCATTCTGGCCACGGCGCTGCGCCACCGCATGACCATTGCCGGACTGCTCGCAAGGCGTCTGGAAAGGCCGTTGCCGGCCAACGCCACCGTGCTCTCGCACATCCTGCACGTGGCTGCGGCGCAGATCCTGTTTCTCGACATCCCCGACAGCGCCGCCGTCGACCTCGCCGTCACCCACGCCAAGTCCGACCCACGCACGCTGCGTTTCTCCGGTCTCGTCAACGGCGTGCTGCGCTCGCTGGCGCGTGCCAAGGGCGCCGAGCTGGCGCCGACGCTCGCCGCGACGACCGAGGCGCCCCAGTGGTTCGCAGACCGACTGGCCACAGCCTATGGCGCCGCCAGGGCGGAGGCCATTCTTGCCGCCCATCGCCATGAGGCTCCGGTCGATTTCACCGTTAAAACCGACCCTTCGCTCTGGGCGGAGAAGCTGGGCGGCATCGTGCTGCCGACCGGCACGGTGCGCGTCGAGAAGCTGCAGACC
>NZ_RZST01000564.1:0-2151 GCF_003997575.1 Mesorhizobium sp. M1A.F.Ca.IN.022.07.1.1 | reverse complement strand
CGCTCGCGGACCGCCTCGATTTCAACCAGGCGCGCCATTGCCGGTTTCGAGAGCGCTGGAATCGACAAGGACATATGCGCGCGGCGCTGCTCTTCGCGGATACCGAAGCGCTCGGCTTGGCGACGGAACTCGGTCGCATGGGCGCGCGCGAGCGGCAACAATTCCGTCAGCGCGGCCTTGGCGGCTTTCCGCTCAGCGCGAGCAGCACGGCCATCGACGATCCGGTCGGACCCTCGCAGGTGGCCGAGCCTCTCGGGCGCGCTCGCCAGCTGATCAGCAAGCGCGCGTGGTTCGATTGTCGCGTCCGACGCCAGCGCGTTCAGCACCGAAAGGGTGTGATCCGGATCGCGATAGATTTTCTCCAGCAGCGGCCGCAGGATCGCTTCCCGCTCCTTCCACCGTTCCGAGGCAAGCTGTGTGCGGCGCGCGTCTTCGTCAACGCTACGGGCGAACGCGATGGTCGGCGCAATCAGATATTTTCCGGCCGACGAGACTTCTGCCGAGAGAGGTTCGGTCCGCTGTTCGTTGTACGAGATTTGGCGTTCCCCCTCGATGGTGAATCCCAGCGCAACGCTCGCCCGCTCCCAAAGGTTCGCCACCTGCCCGTGCTTCTGCGCAATCCAGGTGAGCCGCCGCGCCGCATTCCCTTCCATCCCGGCCGCAATCCCGGCGAGCGTGTCGATGCCGCGTCGTCGCGCAAAATCCCGTGCATGAGCCCGGTAGCCCTTCTCGCTTTCGAAATCGAGCGTCGTCGTCTTGATGCCGGATCGACCAAGGCGCTCGACCAGGTGTCTGAACAGGTCCGGCCGATGGCTTTCCCGCTCGATCCTTTTTTGACGCGCATCGGCGGTTTCGATCTGTTTCGCGGTCCAGACGTTGCGCTCGACCTCGCGTTCCTCGAAGCGCTTCTCGCCCGTCGTTTCACCGATGACGGGCAGCCTCACCTTGACGGTCTCGACGCCATCCTTGCGGAGCGTGACGGTGTCACCCGTCGAGACGCCACCTTCGGCCAGAGCATTCGGCAGACTGACGCCCCAGACACGATGGACGGTTCCGTCATCGGCCCTCACATCGGCATAGGGGCTTTCCCTAGAATCCTCGTCCTGCGGCCGGAACTTTGCTTGACCGGTTTCGACCAGCTCGCCGGCGACACCTGAGGCATGATCGACGCGCGGCTTTCGTCCCCATTCCGGCTTGGGAGAAAAATCCTCCCGCGCCGCATAGAGGTCGGCGCGTTCGCGATGGCGGGTCATCGCCACATAGGTCAGATGCTGGTCCATCATGCCAGTTGCGAGCACGAAGGTCCGGTCGACGGTCGACCCTTGAGACTTGTGGATGGTCGCGGCATAGCCGTGATCGATATTGCGGTAGCTGTCTTCGCTGATGATGACGTCGCGGCCGTTGTCGATACGGATTGTCAGTAGTGCGCCGCCACGCTTGTCGCCAGTGGCAAGCACCGTCCCTAGCATGCCGTTCTTCACGTATTGCGGCCCAAGCCGTTTTGCGCGGGGTTCAAGAAAACGGGCATTTTCCAGGAAGATGATCCGGTCGCCTGCGGCGAATTCACGAAACCCGCGCGCTGTCTGGAATTCGCGCGCGCCGGTCAGGGCGCCCTCCTCCATCATGACCTTGCGCAGGGATTCGTTGAGACGTTTTACGTCCTCATTGGTGTGTGCCAACACAAGCAGTTCGTCACCACGAAGAGGGGGCGCATCCTCGCCATCGGCGAATTTCTGAAGCAGGTCGCGGCGTGCATCGGTCCAATCGGCGACGATGCGCTCGACGACACCGGCACGCGTTTCGGCCTCGACGATGCGGCCATTCTGGGCGTAGGCGTCGAGGCCCTCTTCGACCTTTCCACGAGCGAAGAGACGCGAGGCCTCGCGCGCCCATTGCTCACGCTGGCGGCGCACGCCGGCAAGTTCGGCAAAGCCGATCCGCTCGCTGATCGCCCGGAACGCCGCGCCCGCCTGGATCGGCTGCAGCTGCATGGCATCGCCGACCAGAACGACCTTCGCTTGGGTCTCCTCGGCGATCTTGAGGACGCGGCCCATCTGCTGCGAGGAGATCATGCCGGCCTCGTCGATCACCAGCACATCGCCGCGGTTGAGCTGTTCGCGTCCTCCGGCCCACGCCAGTTCCCACGATGCC
>NZ_RZST01000563.1:0-2152 GCF_003997575.1 Mesorhizobium sp. M1A.F.Ca.IN.022.07.1.1 | reverse complement strand
TACATCATCGGCACCGAAGTGCCGGTTCCGGGCGGCGCGCTGGAAGCGCTCGACCATATGCATGTGACCGAGCCGGCCGATGCGCTCCGCACGGTCGAGCTCCATCGCCAGGCCTTCTGCCGTCTCGGCCTCGATGCCGCTTTTGCCCGGGCTGTCGGCGTCGTCGTTCAGCCCGGCGTCGAATTCGGCAATGCCGACATCATCGCCTATGCGCCCGAGAGGGCGACGAAGCTGGTCGCGGCCCTGGAAAGCCAGCCGCAATTCGTCTTCGAGGCGCATTCGACCGACTATCAGCCGGCGGAAGCTTTGGCCGCGCTCGTGCGCGACGGCTTCGCCATCCTCAAGGTCGGCCCCTGGCTCACCTTCGCATTGCGCGAGGCGCTCTATGGCCTGAGCCACATCGCCGACGCGCTCGCGCCCGATCCCTCGCGCGAAAGCTTGCTGGCCGCGATGGAACGCATCATGCTGGCCTCACCCGGCAATTGGCAGAAATATTATCCGGGAACGCCTGACGAGCAGCGCCTGCAGCGGCATTTCTCCTTCAGCGACCGCATCCGCTACTACTGGCCATCACCCGATGCGCAGCATGCGACCGAAGCGCTGCTGGCGGCGCTCGGCGATCGCGAGATTCCACGCCCCCTGATCAGCCAGTATCTCGGCCATCTCGATGCCGAGGTCGGCGCCGGTCGGATCACGCCGACCGCGCATGAGCTTCTGATTGCCAGCGTCACGCGCGTCCTCGATACCTATCGCAGGGCCACGATCCCGTAAGCCGGCGGATTAGTAGACAGGCGTCGCCATATGTTTGGGTGCCGGCCATTCGGCCGTGATCTCTGGCTGGACCGGCCGTTCGAGATAGGTTGAAAGCACCACATAGCTGCGCGTCGAGACCACGCCCGGCGTCTCGTAGATACGAGACAGCAGGCCTTCCAGCGCCCTTGTGTCCTCGGTGCGTACCTTGAGCAGCATGCAGGTGTCGCCGGCGACCGAATGGATCTCTTCCACTTCCGGGCATTCCGAGATCGCCATCAATTCCGGCGTCTTGCCCCAGCCCCTGGTATCGATGTGCACGAAGGCGAGCAGCGGCTTCTTCACCGCCTTCGGATCGATGATCGCCGAGGTGGCGCGGATGGCGCCGCTGCGCCTGAGCCGCTTCACCCGCTCATGCGCCGCCGGTGGCGACAGGCCGACGCGATCGCCGAGCTCCGCATAACTGATGGTCGCATCGTCGACCAGAACGCCTAATATTTTTCGGTCGATCGGGTCGACCTCACGGGTTGGCTGCTTGTTCCGCTGAACGTCATCTGTTTCTGAGTCCATTTGGAAATTCTCCATTGATGCTGAATTCAATTCGGTCATTATGGAGATATGTCGAACAGTGATCAATCAGCGATTCTGACTGCGGCGTCCCGTGCACCGATCCCGGCCGCAGCCTACCTGCTCACCGGCTGCATCGCCGTCATCGGCTCCAACTCACTGGTTCTCGGGCCGATAGCGCCCGCCGTCGCGGCATCCTTCGCGGCAAGCGTGCCGGCGGTGATGACGGCCGCCGCTGCCTTCGGCCTCGGCACCTCGGCCAGCGCGCTTTTTCTTGCCCGCTATATCGACCGGATCGGCGCCCGCCGCATGCTGCAGGGCGCATTGCTGTTGCTTGCGCTGGCGCTGGTGGGCAGCGCGCTCGCGCCGACGGTGGCGGCGCTGGTCGCGGCCCAGCTCGTTGCCGGCATCGCTGCTGGCGTCGCCATGCCGGCGATCTACGCCAGCTCCGCAGCGATCGCGCCGCCCGGCCGCGAGAGCGGAACGATCGGCGTCGTGCTGACCGGCTGGACGCTCTCCATGGTCGCCGGGGTGTCGCTGTCGGCGGTGCTTGCCGATCTCATCCATTGGCGGGCCGTCTTCGCCGCTGTCGCGCTTCTCGCCGCAACCGCCGTCGCCGGCCTGTCGGTCAGCTCGCTGCGCGACACCAGGAAAAGCGGTCCGGCACCGTCGCCGCTCGGCGCGCTGGCTGTGCCCGGAATCCTGCCGCTGCTGATCGCCTGCGGCGCCTTCATGACCGCCATCTATGGCGTCTACGGCTATCTCGGCGATCATCTCCATGAAGGTCTCGGCGAGCCGGTCAGCGCCAACGGGCTGGCGGCGATCGCTTACGGGC
>NZ_RZST01000562.1:0-2155 GCF_003997575.1 Mesorhizobium sp. M1A.F.Ca.IN.022.07.1.1 | reverse complement strand
GTTTTGGATCCACCTTGGTATCCAGCCGAGGCAAAACGATGGCTAGCATGGGCAGCTTCAGTCGTCGGCCAAGGAGGACAAATCCTTGTAACCCTTTGGCCAGAGCATACCCGGCCAACCGCTAGGGCGGAACGAGAAGAACTCGCTAGGTGGGTCGATGGATGGGGAATTCTAGATGAAACTGGCATCGCGGTAGATTACCTTTCGCCAGAGTTCGAACAGGTGGCCGTCAGGAGGCCTGGGGGCATAAGTTCCGATGGAGATGCCCGACGTGGGGACCTTGTCAGCATATCGGTCAAAAGCGAACCTACTATGCCACCATCCCACATTGAGCCGGGGCGATGGATTCGCTTTACGATTAACGACTATCAGCTCGCTATCCGTGATTCGCCATACTCCACCGGTCTGTCGACAGTGGCCCAAGTCCCTGGAGCCGAGGGATGGACCTGGCCTCATGTAAGCCGGCGGGCACGTGGCCGGGATAGTATCGGTTTATGGAGTTCACAAAACGAAGTCGCCGTGGCCAGCGACGGCCATCATCTAATTCAGGCATTGCGGGCATACCTGACCTCCGAGCAATCACCGACTGAACTGTTTCGTGCGTATCCGGCACTGGAGCAGTGGCGCATCCCGAAACCACCCTTTTGGAGAACTGCAGAGTGGCAACACCGGTCATAGCGCTTAGGTTCAGGGACACTACGCCAGGCGTCGATACCATTCAGTCCCACCAAGAGATTATTTCAACCAAGGGCTTCGTCTGGTGGGGCTGGTGGAAGAAGACGTTCGAAGACGAGCACCTTGATGCACTCGACACCCTCAAGAGCCCAACGGTCGCCTATATTGTCGACCGCTCCACTAGACGGATGTTCACTGCGACGGTGGAGATCTGGCACCGGGGGTTGCTGGGCGGTGACGAGCTGGCTGCCGTCCCAAGCTACTATGTCGACGAGCGTGACCGAATCTTCGGCTGGTTCAAGCTCGTCGAGATCCAGGCATGCGAATATCTCGACGAGGTAGCAAACAGGTTTGGTGACCACACTCTGGTGCCACTTGACCGGAGGGCCCATCAACCCGATCGCGTAGCCGGGACGACCCGCGCCAATCGGTCGGCGATTCTCCACCTGTCCGATCTTCATTTCGGTCCGGACTATGACTTTCTCCTGCAGGGCGAGACACCGGCTGTCGGGAACACGAAGAAGACGCTCACAGAGGCCCTTATGGATGACCTGGGCAGGATAGGGGCCAAGAACGATATCGGCACGATCCTGGTTACTGGCGACTTCACCACCAAGGGCGACTGGAGCCAAGCCAGACGCAGTAGCATCCTGGCCGAGTTTGCAAGCCTCACCAAGGCGCTCGGTATCGAGCGAGACCAGATCGTAGCCGTTCCCGGAAACCATGATATTGTCCGCGCGATGGATCCGTCGAGCGTCGATCCAGCCAAGCTGGCAGTGAGCAACCAAGCGACATACGAGCATGAGCTTCAGTACCGGGTCTTCTGCGAGGAGCTGATAGGCCGTAGTTGGAGGGAAACGCTGAACTATGTCCGACGACTGCAGCTCGGTGATGTAGATGTACTGATCGGGGTGCTGAACTCATGCACCATCGTGCAAACCGAATGGAGCGAGTACGGCTACATCGGCGAGAGTGGGATCGACGCCTTGCGCGAACTCGGCGCCGAGCGGATCGATCGACCGACATTCAAGATCATGGCCCTACATCACCATCTTTTGCCAGTGACCAGCGTCGCGACACTGAACAAGAAGGGCATAACGCTTTCGGTAGATGCTCCGCGAATTCTGGACGCGGCTCAGCAGGCTGGAGTGCAACTGGCAGTTCACGGCCACGAGCACATGCCACGGGTGGTGAAATACGACAATCAGTCGCTTGCCGGTGCTCCACAACAGCCGGCAATCTATGTCGTTTCAAACGGCAGTTCTGGCGTTTCGCCGGTGCGGCTTCCCGGCAACGAACGCAACACCTACTGCGTCTTCCGCTTAAGTGACAAGGAAATGCACCTGACGATGCGCGAGTTGCGTGCTGACGGCAAAGCGGGTTCATCCCTCTTCAGTGGCGACTTGGAGATCTCGCCGATCAGGCCGAAGGCGGCCTGATCTCCCCCGATCGACTTGCTTGTCCTTGGCGCGTCAAGGTT
>NZ_RZST01000561.1:0-2168 GCF_003997575.1 Mesorhizobium sp. M1A.F.Ca.IN.022.07.1.1 | reverse complement strand
CCGCAGGCTTCATCCTGTGGGGGTCGCCGAGCGCGACCGGCGCCATTTCGAGGTCATCCAGGCGCACACCCATGAACAACTCGTCTTGTCCCGCTCGCTGCGCAACCCCAAGGGCGGCGTTCTGTCACCCAGCTCGCTCTGGCCTTCGGCAGAGATCGTGTACAAGCGCGATCGCATTCCGGAACATGCTTTCAGCGAAGCGGACCGGCTTTTGGCGAGGCCCCGCGATGCCGGCCAACTCGCCCATGTTCGCCAAAGCCAGCTTTGCTGGCGCAACTGGCAACGGCCTTCGATATTGACGCCGCATGACGGCCTCTCGGGAGCAAATCATCCGGCGATTGAGAGAGCCTTGACGCGGGTTCAGTCGACGACATCGCTCCAGAGGCTGTTGCGAGATCCACTCGGGTTCGTCTGGCGTTATGCTCTGGGCTGGCGCTCTGTCCGGTTCCAATCCGATCCGCTACAGCTCGGTGCGGCCTCATTTGGCGAACTGGTTCATGAGCTGATCAGCGGCGCGATCATAGCGCTTGAGCCTACGCCGGGATTTGCACGCGCCAGCGCCGATGAGATCGAAGCCGCGATCGCCGATGCGTCGACGGCGATCCTGCACGCATGGCCACTACAGCGTTCCGTTCCGCCACCCATCCTGTGGCGGCATACGGTGAGCGAGGCCGCGCGTCGCACCGCCAGAGGCCTCGCCGCCGATGATCAGGTCAGATCCGATACGCGCAGTTGGACGGAGGTGCCGTTCGGTCAACGCGGCGGCGCCGGGGAAGGCGCGCCGTGGGACACGACGATTACGGTCCCGATCGAGCAGACTGGGCTGGTGTTCGGCGGCCGCATGGATCGGCTCGATATTCGCGCCACCGGCGACGGCGCTCGGATCACCGACTACAAGAGCGCGAAGCCGCCTCCGAGACATCAACGCATTGCGTTGGGCCAGGGGCGAGAGCTGCAGCGCGTGCTTTATGCGATCGCGGTCCGTGCGCTGCTGCCTGAAGTCAGGACCGTGGTGGCGCGCCTGGTCTATCTCGCCGACGATCCGGCAATCTTCGAGCTCAAGGGCGACGAGCTCGATGCGGTGGTCGGCGAGGCGGCGGGTTATCTGTCAGCGGCCATGACAATTCTGCGCAGCGGCCGGATCGCGCCGCGTTGGGAGCAGGACGCCGATTACGACGATATGCGCCTCGCGCTTCCTGCCGATCGCGAGACTTATCTGCGCCGCAAGGCTTCAGAGTTCCGGCCAGCCAACCAGCCGCTCAACAAGCTCTGGAGTGCCTCGACATGACGCTCGCCGATCAGGAGGCCCGTCGCCAGGCCATGACCGATCTTTCCTCGATCCTGCTGGTCGAAGCGGCCGCGGGAACGGGCAAGACCTCGTTGATGGCCGGTCGTGTGGCGATGATGCTGGCGGCCGGGCACCACCCTGGCGAGATCGCCGCCATCACCTTTTCCGAACTCGCCGCGAGCCAGCTCGCGCGCCGGATCAGAGAAACGGTCGATAAGCTGCTGGCAGGCGATGTTCCCGCGTTCCTTGAGGCGGTTCTTCCGCAGGGCCTTTCGGAGCAGCAGCGCGAGGCGCTTGTCGTCGCCTTTCCCCGGCTCGACGAGCTCACGGCGACGACCATTCACGGATTTTGCCAGTCGATCATCCGCAGCCATGGCGTCCAGGCCGGGCTCGACCCCGGCGCCCGTGTGGTCGATGCCACCGTCGCCGACAATCTATTCATGGCGGAGCTGTCGGCGTGGTTTTCGCATCGGCTCGCGGCTGATGCCGCGGAAGGCGACCCGATAGTCGTATTGGCGGAAGAGATTCCGCTTCAGGTGGTGAATCTCATCCGTGAACTCGCGAACCTTCGGCGCAAGCATCCCGACGCCCAACCGATCCTTCCGTCCGCCGGCGCGCGGCCCGACATTGATTTCGTCCAGGCGGTCGACGACTTCGACCGGTGGCAGGTGAGCGCCGAACCCGACAAATGGCTTTCCGACATCGCGCACGAATTGCGCGGGCTTGCGCAGCGATATCATGACTGCCTTGCAAGCAAAGAGAGTTTCCGAGTCCTGTGGCGCCTCTGTGATCCGGGAATCGGCCGTCTCTTCGAGCGCAAAGGCCTGCAGCTGAAAACCTATGATGAGGCTGCGCGGGGCTTCGGCGCTCACCGCAATGA
>NZ_RZST01000560.1:0-2183 GCF_003997575.1 Mesorhizobium sp. M1A.F.Ca.IN.022.07.1.1 | reverse complement strand
CGTCATGTTCTACTGGGACGACGAGGTCGTCGACCCCAACGTGTCGCCGCTCAACGGGGCGACGCCGGAAACCTTCGGCGTCGGCACGATGCTCAAGAAGATCGACGACTACACCGTCGAATGGACGTTCAAGGAAGCGTTTCCGAGGCAATATCTCTATGCGATGGCCTACGGCACCTTCTGCCCCGGCCCGGCGCACATTTTGAAGCCGCAGCATCCGAAATATTCGAAGAACACCTACGACCAGTTCAAGAACGCCTTCCCGCCGGAATACATGAACATGCCGGTGATGGGCGCCTGGGTGCCGGTCGAATACCGCCCGGACGACATCATCGTCATGCGGCGCAATCCTTACTACTGGAAGGTCGACGAGAAGGGGAACCAACTGCCGTATCTCAACGAGCTGCAATACAAGCTCTCGACCTGGGCAGATCGCGACGTCCAGGCCGTCGCAGGCTCGGGCGACTTCTCCAATCTCGAGCAGCCCGAGAACTTCGTCGCCTCGCTGAAGCGCGCGGCTGACAAGAACGCGCCGGCACGGCTTGCCTTCGGTCCGCGGCTCATCGGCTACAATCTGCGTATGAATTTTTCCGCCAATGGCTGGGGCAACCCGGACGAGCGAGGCCAAGCGATCCGCGAATTGAACCGCAACGAGGATTTCCGCAAGGCCGTGACCATGGCGATCGACCGCAAGGCGCTCGGCGACTCGCTGGTCAAGGGACCGTTCACCGCCATCTATCCCGGCGGCTTCTCCTCCGGCACCAGCTTCTATGACCGCAAGTCGACGGTTTATTACCCGTTCGATCTCCAAGGGGCCAAGGCCGAGCTCGCCAAGGCCGGTCTCAAGGATACCGACGGCGACGGCTTCGTGAACTTCCCGGCGGGCACCACCGGCGGCAAGAACGTCGAGATCGTGATGCTGGTCAACAATGACTACACCACCGACAAAAGCCTTGCCGAGGGCGTCGTGGCGCAGATGGAGAAGCTTGGGCTGAGGGTCGTGCTCAACGGGGTCAACGGCACGCAGCGCGACGCGATCCAGTATTCCGGCCGCTTCGACTGGCTGATCCGGCGCAATGACCAGGAGCTCACCTCCGTTGTGCAGAACACGGAGCAACTCGCTCCGGTCGGTCCCAAGACCAGTTGGAACCATCGCGCGCCTGAAAGCGGCGAAGTCGATCTGATGCCGTTCGAGAAGGACCTCGTCGACATCGTGAACAAGTTCGTCACGACGCAGGACAACGACCAGCGCGCCGACCTGATGAAGAAGTTCCAAAAGATCTCGACCGAGCACGTCTACAATGTCGGGCTAACCGAATATCCCGGCGCGCTGATCGTCAACAAGCGCTTCTCCAACATCCCGCAGGGAACGCCGATCTTCATGTTCAACTGGGCCGAGGATTCGATCATTCGCGAACGCGTCTTCGTCGCAGCCGACAAACAGGCGAAATATGAGCTCTTCCCCGACGAGCTTCCCGGCAAGCCCGGAGACAAGGGGCCGATGAACTAGTTAACCTCCCTGACGAAGAGAACTCCGGTCGCGCCAGCTGGCGCGGCCGGACAAAGCCAAATCTCCGGTGCGCCCAAGGCGCGACCGGCCAGCAAAGGAAGCCGACCATCCATGTTGCGATTCCTGCTCATGCGCATAGCGTCGGCGCTTCCCGTGCTCGCCATCTTGAGCCTGGTCACCTTCGCCATCATCCAGGCGCCGCCGGGCGACTATGCCGACTACATCAAATCGCAGCTCATCAACCAGGGCGGCGCCTCCTATGCCGAGGCGGATGCACAGGCCCAGGCCTACCGGAAAGAACACGGCCTCGATAAGCCGCTGCCCGTTCAGTATCTCAACTGGATCGGCGGCATCGTCACGCGCGGCGATTTCGGCTACAGCCTCTACTACAACAGGCCGGTGGCGGACGTGGTCGGCGAGCGCCTGCCGCGCACGCTGCTCCTGGCGCTGGTCTGCCACCTGCTCGCCTCGGTGCTGGGCATAAGCTTCGGCATTTGGGCGGCGACCCGCCAGTATTCCTGGATCGACTCGACGCTCTCGGCCATCTCCTTCCTCGGCATGACGGTGCCGCGCTTCCTGATGGCGCTGATCATCGTCTACCTGCTGGTCTTCCAGTTCAACGTGTCGGAGATCGGCAGCTTCTTCTCGCCGCGATATGGCGGCGCGCCATGGT
>NZ_RZST01000055.1:0-21838 GCF_003997575.1 Mesorhizobium sp. M1A.F.Ca.IN.022.07.1.1 | reverse complement strand
GAAGCTGCCGCTCCGGGTCAAGCGTAAGGCCAAGTCCAGACACAAGCCGATCTCCGATCCCAATACAGGATCGGCAACCTCACAGATCGCGACCACTCCCGAAAGGTGGTCAGGAAACACCGCTTACGACGAACTCGCGCTAGCGCAGAAGACCGGGCGCCTGCGGCGTAATTCGCTGGGATACTCGGCCGATACTTGCAAAACCGTGATCGGCTTCGGCGCGTCGGCTATTGGCCGAGTCGGCGAGGGGTACGTTCAGAACGAAGTAACACGGGATTCTTACGCCCGGCACATCGCAAGTGGACGTCTGGCGACATCAAAGGGCCACCGGCTGACCGACGATGACCGGGTGCGCGCAGCAATCATCGAGCGACTGATGTGCGATTTGGAGGCCGACGTGCCGACCATCTGTGCCGCCCACGAAATCGAACCAGCTCGTTTTCTCGATTCAGTTGAGCGTTTGGTGACGCTGGCTGAGGAGGGGATCGTGGACGTCGAAAACGGCTTCATCCGCGTGCGGCCGGAGCACCGCTTTGTTGTTCGCGCCGTTGCTGCTGCATTCGATGCTTTTCTCGCGAATCGATGAGTTGAGGCCACGACTCCGAAGGCATCAGACCTTGTTTGGCGCTCGTCGGCATGGGCTCTCGCAGAAGACTCCGCAAGCGCATGCAGGGGACTCCACTTGACGCCGCGTTCATCATCATCTCGCCTGGGTGCGCTCGATCGCACAACTCGGAGCACGCTGCTCTCGGCGTGAGGCTGTGCTCTGCAAAGCACCGGTGATCCACCCTGTCCCTGGATAGCAGCTTGATGGCGTCATCTTGGAGGACGAGAAAAGATTGTCGAGGTACGGGTACGAATTGCCTCGGTCGTTCGTTCAATCGAAAGCACTGTCTGCGGAGGCACCTCTCCTTCATGCAGTGACAGGAGATGCTGGCCGACTTCCTTATCTGCTGCGGTGAGTCGATGATTTAGGCGGAGAAAGTCCATCCAGGTGGGGGTGCGGAATGTCTCCGTCCAAAGTGACGGTGTTTGCAGATTTCGCTGGAGCGTCCAGTTTCGTGCACCGGCACGGCTCTGGACGTGTCGCCGCGTGCGCATGTAGCCCAGAAAGGCCTCGATATTTTCCTCCGATATCAAATACTCGACCTTGGCCACGATAGGGCCACTTCTGGGTTTCAGATCGAGAGCCACGTCCGGCGGATGAAAAACTGAACTTTCTTGATCCGTTTCTTCCCAGGGACGGACCGGCAACACGATCCCCGCTGCTGCAACCAGCAACAGAGCGCCCGCGGCGCCCTCCAATGCTGAGGTCAAGGAATAGTTTTGCGCGACAGAACCCCAGATCCAGCTGCCAGCAGCCATACCGCCTGCGCTCAAGGCGTAGTAAATGGAGAGCGTGCGGCCTACAACCCACCTTGGGCTTGCCAACTGCACCGACACGTCAATGCCCGTCCAGGTGATAAGCCAACCCGCTCCGCCGAGCGCCAGCGAAATGGCCGCCACAGGAACCGACGATGTCAGGGCAAGGGAGAGGCAACAGACTGCACAAGCCACAGAGGCGAAGGCCACCAGCCTGTTTTGAGACGTGACCTTCCTCAAGAAGCCGTTGCCCATGCCCGCGATGAAAGCACCCATGCCGAAGCCGGCCAATAAGATACCGTAGACAATTGGCCCACTCTTCAACTGATCCCGGACGACGAGAGGGAGCAACGCCAGAATGGAGATGCTTGCCAATCCGAAAAGAGCTGCTCGGGCGGTCGCTGCCCTGATCTCCAAAGACATCGCCGTAAAGCGCACTCCGTCATGAATTGCCGTCGTCATTCTCTCACGAGGGAGAGGCGAAGAGCGGACCTCCCATTTGGTGCGCCATATCGCGCTTATAGGCGCCAGATCACTCACCGCAGCCAAGGCGAAAGCGGCCAGCGGCCCAAAGACGGCCAGGATCACGCCCCCTAAGGCCGGACCAACGCTGCGCACAATGTTGTATCCGACGGACATAAGCGTCACTGCGGCCGGAATGTCGCGTTTGTGAAGGATATCGCCGACCGAAGCGTGCCAGGCCGGATCATTCAAGGCAAAGCCGCAGCCGGCCAGGAAACCTAACCCGAGAATCAGCCAAGGACTGACAAATCCCAGACCCACAGAAATCATCAGCGTCATCGACGCCGATGCTATCAGGCAGTGTCCCGCAAACATCACCCACCGGCGGCTGAAGTTGTCGGCAATGGCTCCGGCGAAAACTGAGAGGAAGAACACCGGCAGTGTGGATGCGGCCTGGACGAGAGCCACCATAAGGTCGGACGCTGAAATCGTTGCCATAAGCCAACTGATGGCGACCGTTTGCACTAGCCAACCGAGGCTGGAAATCTGGGTGGCCGTCCAAATTGAGCGAAACACCTTGTTTCGAAATGGGGCGAGCGTCTTTGAAACGGGCGGTTGAGGATTTTCGCTCTGCATGAGGTTTTGCTGGCCTTCGATGAGCGCTGCGATTTGAGCAAGTGGGTCGATACTTAGACATCGCGGAGCACCGCACGGAACCCAGCTCTATGGAGCTTGCCGGCGACTATTTGCGTATTGAGCCATTCTCATAGTCTCATTCATGAGCAGTCCTATGCGCAAGCGTTGCTTTGCTAAATTCCCACGACAAGCGCGCCGCCGCTGAGACCCGCACCCGCTGCCGCCAAGAGGACTTTCTCGCCAGGCCGAAACGGCTGCGCCCGATGGGCGAGCGACAACGAGAGCGGGATCGTCGCGGCGGAAGAGTTGCCATATTCGGCGATCGTCTTGACCATCGAGTGATCTGTGATGCCGAGGTTCCTGCCGACCGCGTCGAAAATGCGAGCATTGGCCTGATGCGGCACGAAACGATCGAGGTCTTGCGGCCTCAGTCGGGCAGCAGTGAGCGCATCTCTCGAGCAGGCGGTCATCATCTCCACGGCCTTGGCGAACACTTCGCGGCCATCGGTGATCGTCATCCGGGTCTGCTCGAGGTCGAGGCCGCCATGGAACGGATTGTTGCTTCCACCGGCAGGAATCTGGATCAGCCCGTAACGCGAGCCGTCCGAATCCACCGAAGCGCCGAGAATGCCTCGATCCGGGTCATCGCACGGACCGATCACCACCGCGCCGGCGGCATCGGCAAACAGCACGGCGCTGGCGCGCTCGGCCGGATTGATGCGGCGGCTGAGGATGTTGGCGGCAATGACAAGGCTCGCTTTGCCATGCAGGCGAATGAACCCGTCGGCGAACATCAGCGCATAGATGAAGCCGGCGCAAGCGCCGGTCAGGTCGATCGCGCCGGCGCGACCTAGTCCCAGCCGATGTGCGACCAGGGGCGCGCTTGGCGGCAGAAGATGATCGGGTGTGGAGGTAGCGAGCAACAGCAGGCCGATGTCGCCGCGGTCGATACCGGCATTGGTCAGCGCCATGTCGCCGGCGTGCGCGGCAAGGGCCGACAGCGTGTCTTCGTCCGCTGCCCAGAAGCGCGACCGTATCCCGGTGCGCCGCTCGATCCAGCCGGGTTCAAGCCCGAGACGATCTTCGATTTCCGGATTCTCCACCTTGCGCGCGGGCGCATGATGGCCAAGCCCGAGAATGCGCGATGATCGGCTCATGGCTTTGAGCCGAAGCGTTCGCCGGCCTCCTCGATGGCGTCATAGAGCCCATCCAACTCGTTGCCGGTAATGCAATAGGGCGGCAGAAGGTACAGGACATTGCCGAGCGGGCGCACGAGCAGGCCGCGCTCAAGAAAAAAAGCGCGCAGTTTTGGCCCGATCTCGGCCAGATAACCGGCTGAGCCGGTGCGTAGGTCGAGTGCCGCGATGGTGCCGGTTGTCCGGCAATCGGTGAAGCGAGGGTTGTCGCGAAAGCGTCGAAGCCCGGCGGCCTGTCGCTCGCTCAAGGCCGCGATCCGATCGGCCACCGGCTCGTCGTGCCAGATCTCGACATTGGCAAGTGCCGCCGCGCATGCAATCGGATTGGCGGTGTAGGAGCTCGAATGGAAAAACGTCTTCTTGCGATCCTCGGAATAGTGAGCCTGGAAGATGGCATCGGTGGCGATCGTGGCGGCCAGCGGGATGGTACCACCGGTCAGACCTTTCGAGGTGCACAGGATGTCCGGCGAGACGGACGCCTGTTCGCAGGCGAACATGGTTCCGGTGCGCCCCCAGCCGGTCATCACTTCATCGGCGATCAGCAGCGTGCCGGCGGCCTCAGTGATCCTCTTCAATTCGGTCAGAACCCAGGCCGGATACATGAGCATGCCGCCGGCGCCGAGCACGAGCGGCTCGACGATCAGCGCGGCGGCGCGCCGGTCGCGGGAGAGTGCCTCGAACCGATCCAGCGTTTCCTGCTCGCGCCCGGCGGCCGGGAAGGGGATGGTGTCGACCTCGAACAGCAAGGGCTCGTAGGCGGCGTTGAACACGCCACGGGCGCCGACGCTCATCGCCCCGATCGTGTCACCATGATAGCTGTGCTCCATGACGACGATGCGCGAACGCGGCGCGCCGATGTTGCGGAAATAGCCGAGCGCCATCTTCAGCGCGACTTCGATTGAGGTCGAGCCACTGTCGGAATAGAACACCCGGTCAAGGCCGGCGGGTGCGAGGCCGACAAGCGCCTCGGCCAGGCGCTCGGCCGGCTCGTGGGTAAAGCCCGCGAAGATGATCTGGTCGAGGTTCGACGCGGTCGTCTCGATGGCCTTCATGATGCGGGGGTGGCGGTGGCCATGAGTGACGACCCACCAGGAAGAAATCGCATCCAGGATGCGGGAGCCGTCGGCCTTGTGGAGATAGGCGCCTTCAGTCAGCACGATTTCAGGGATCGAGGGCTCTAGCGCGTGCTGCGTGAACGGATGCCAGACTCGAGACTGCGCCATCAGTCGCCTCCGGCAATCATGGCCAGGTCGAAGCCGGAAATCATTGCATCTCTCAACGTTTCACCCGTCAGCGGACCGAGGTGCGGCAGCCTGCCGAGCTGCGGCACGCCGCCGAATTCCACGATTGTCCTTTGCGTATCGGCCACCTCTTCGCCCATGAAGGCAATGCCGATGAGCGGGATGGAGCGGGCTCTCAGGGCCTCGATCGACAACAGCGTATGATTGATGGTGCCGAGCGCGGTGCGGGCGCACAGTATTACCGGCAGCCGCCATTGTTCGAATATGTCAATGAACCTTGTCTGTCGATTGAGCGGCACCATCAGCCCGCCGGCGCCTTCGATGACGAGCGGTGTCGGCAGGACCGGAAATGAAAGATCGTCGGCCTCGATCGCGACGCCGTCGATTTCGGCTGATCGATGCGGCGACAGCGGCATCGTCAGTCGATAGACTTCGGGCAGCACGCGTCCGTCGGGCAAGCCGGAAAGCCGGGCGACGACCTCGCTGTCAGTCTCCTCGTCGAGGCCCGATTGCACCGGCTTCCAGTAGAAGCCGTCGAGCAGCCCGGCAAGTCCGGCCGAAAATACTGTCTTGCCAATTCCGGTGTCTGTTCCGGTGACGACGATGCGTTTGGTCATGCTGTGGCCAACACCTCAACGAGAGCCTCGACCATGGCGGAAATGTCGGTCTCGTCGACGTTGAGCGTCAGCGAAATGCGCAGGCGCGATGTGCCCTCGGGCACCGTCGGCGGACGTATGCCGCGTATGTCGAAGCCGCGTGCCTGCAGGGCCGCCGCCACCGCCATGGTGCGCCCAACGTCGCCGATGACAAATGGCTGGATCTGCGAGCCGCTGGGTACGACGCCGCAGCGCTCGGCCAATTGGCGGCCGGCGCAGGCAACGCGTTCCTGCAGCTGAGCGCGGCGCATGGGCTCGTCGGACAGAATAGTCAGCGCTTCGCGCGCCGCGACCGCCATCAGCGGCGAGGGCGCGGTGGCGTAGATGAACGGCCGGCACCGGTTGACGAGATAATCGCACAGTGTCCTCGGCCCGGTGACGAGTGCACCGGATGCGCCGAGCGCCTTGCCGCATGAGTGGAGCGTGACGATGTTGTCGCGGCCTTGGCACGCGGCGGCCAGTCCCCGGCCGTCCGGTCCCCAGATGCCGGTGGCATGCGCTTCATCGACGACGATGAATGCCTGGTGCCGATCGGCCATCGCGACCAGGCTCTCCATCGGCGCGCGGTCGCCATCCATGCTGTAAAGGCTTTCGACGGCGATCCACACGCGCCCCGTGCCGCCTTCGGCGCGCCAGCGGGTGATTGCGTCCTCGACAGCGTCGACGTCGTTGTGCGCGGCCAGCTTGAACTCGGCGCGCCCGGCCTGCGCGCCCTCATGCATGCTGGCATGGGCGAGTTCGTCGAGGACCAGCAGGTCGCCTTTCTGCGGCAGCGCGGTCAACAGGGCGAAGTTGGCGATGTAGCCGCTGCCAAAGAACAGCGCACGGTCGGCGCCGAAGAATGCCGCGGCGTCCGCCTCCAGTTGCTCATGTTCCGGTGCGTTGCCGCGCAACAGCCGCGACCCGGTGGCGCCAACCGGCGTGCCCCGCGCAATCGCCGCCGCAACCGCTTCGCCAAGTCTTTTGGAGGCGGCAAGTCCGAGATAGTCGTTCGACGAGAAGTCGAGACCGGCGCGCGGTGCGAGCGTCCGCAACCGGTCCTTGCGCGCCAGTCCGCGCAAGGATGCGTCATAGCGGGCAAGAATTGCCTCGTTCATTGCGTGGCGAGTTCCATCGGCTCGATGCCGAGACGCTGGAACAGAAGGCTATCCTTGTCCTCGCCGGGATTGTCCGCCGTCAGCAGCGTGTCGCCGACAAAGATCGAGTTAGCGCCGGCAAAGAAGCACAACGCCTGCGTTTCGTCGCTCATCGCCGTCCTGCCGGCGGACAGCCTTACACAGGATTTCGGCATCATCACCCGCGCGAGCGCAACGATGCGGACGAAATCGATCGGATCGATGGCGTCGGCCGCGGCAAGCGGCGTGCCTTCGATGGGAATAAGCATGTTGATCGGCACGCTTTCCGGCGGCTCGGGCAGGTTCGCGAGCGTGACCAGCATGTCGATGCGATCGGTCTTTTCTTCCCCCATCCCGACGATGCCGCCGCAGCAGACTTTCATCCCAACCGCGCGCACGTGCCCAAGCGTTTCCAGCCGGTCGGCAAAAGTCCTGGTTGAAATAACCTCGCCATAGTAGCGCTCAGAGGTATCGATGTTGTGGTTATAGTAGTCGAGACCGGCCTGCTTCAGGCGAGCAGCTTGCTCAAGATCGAGCATGCCGAGCGTCATGCAGGTCTCCATGCCGAGCGCCTTGACGCCCTCGATCATGGCGACCACAACGTCCATGTCGCGCTCCTTGGGACTTCGCCACGCTGCGCCCATGCAATAGCGCGTTGCGCCGCCATCACGCGCCTTGGCCGCTTCGTCGATGACATGCTTGACGTTCATCAGCTTCGACGCCTTCACCCCGGTTTCGTAATGCGCAGACTGGCTGCAATAGCCGCAATCTTCGGGGCAGCCGCCGGTCTTGATGCTAAGGAGCCGCGACAGCTGCACTCGGTTTCGATCGAAGTTCTGGCGGTGGATCGTCTGAGCTAGGAACAGCAGATCGTTGAATGGCATGCCGTAGATGGCCTCAGCCTCTTTGCGGTTCCATCGCGGAGGCGTTCCATCGACCGATTGCATGGTCTGGTTCACGTCGAACTCCGAGTTCATTCCAACCGTCATCGTCAAACCTTTGTTGCTAGTCCGGTACGCCTTCAGGAGTCTGTCGACCGGCAAGCTCGGTCCGACTTGGCTTTGGAGCGCACTCGCTAAAAGGCGAGCTGCGGCACGTCTTTCCACCGCCTTCCTACGCCTGCCGAGCTGATGTTGCTCCTCATGCCGTAATCCTCAGTTCAAATGCTTGCAGATGTTCTGGTGGTCCGGCATGTCCAGGCCGATGTCGAGGATCGGGGCGCTGTGCGTCAGCCATCCCATGGAGATGAGATCGACACCGGTCGCCGCAATCGCCGCCGCCGTTTTCGGCGTCACCCGACCGGAAGCCTCGGTGATCGTACGGCCACCCACTATAGAAACCGCGCGGGCAAGATCCTCGACCGACATATTGTCGAGCAGCACCGCGTCAACACCAATCGCGAGCGCTGCATCGAGCTGCTTCAGCGTGTCGACCTCAACCTCGACCTTCACCATATGCCCTGCGGCGGCGCGCGCCCGCTCTATTGCTGTGCGGATATCGCCGGCGATCGCGATGTGATTGTCCTTTATGAGCACGCCGTCATCGAGGCCGAAGCGGTGATTGGCACCGCCGCCGACGCGCACGGCGTATTTTTCCAATACCCGCAGGCCGGGCGTCGTCTTTCGCGTCGATACGATCCTCGCCTTGTGACCGCGCACGGCCTCAACCATCGCCGCTGTGGCAGTGGCAATGCCGCTCAGCCGGCATAAGAAATTGAGGGCAGTGCGTTCGGCCGTGAGCAGGCCTCGCGCGGGTCCGGACAATCTTGCAATGGTTTCCCCGGCCCCGACATCGCTGCCATCAGGGCGCCAGATCTGGATGTTGATCGCCGGTTCCACGAGCAGGAAGGCGTACGAGACCAGATCGAGCCCGGCAACGACGCCCGCCTGCCTCGATCTGAGCACCAACGTGGCAGTGCAATCATGCGGGATAACCGCATCGCTGGTCAGGTCGCCGCATCTGCCCAGGTCTTCGAGGAGCGCACCGCGCACAATCGGTTCGATCAGGGTCGCGGGGAGGGGGGAGAATGAAATCACATCAGGTGCTCCGTATGGTAGCCCGGCAATCGAGTGCGGCCGCGGCCCGCATTGCGCTGTGCAGTGTCAGCCGTGATGGGCGCGCGTCGGCATCGTGGAGCGGGAAATCGGACCGACAGTGCGCGCCTCGACTCTCTTCCCGCCCCAGGGCCGCCACGGCGATCATCAGTGAGACCAAAGCCGGACCAGAGGCAGCGACATTGTCAGCTGCGATCGGCAGCAGGGTCGCCACCGCTTCGCGCATTGCCTCGCCGTCGCGGATGATACCCAGGGCGGCGGAGACAATTGGGCGGACCGCGGAAGCGTCTGGTCGTGGAGGGACGAATGTGGAGCATCTGCGCGGTCGCCGGGTATACGACGTGCCGGCAACGCTTTCGGCAACCCAGCTCGCGGTGACCGCCGCTTCGGTGAGCGAGTTGCTGGCCAGGCGGTTGGCGCCGTGCAGGCCGGTACAGGCGACCTCACCGCAGGCCCACAATCCCTCGATGGAGCTGCGGCCGGCGCTGTCTACGGCGACGCCGCCCATGTGATAATGTGCCGCCGGGCGCACCGGGATCGGGTCGGTCGCGGGGTCGACCCCTGCGCTCCGGCACAATTCGGCGATGCCTGGAAAACGCTTGCCAAATCTCGGGCCGAGACTTTGCCGTGCATCCAGGAATACGCGGCGTCCAACGGCAAGCTGGTGCCAAATGGCGCGCGCTACGACGTCGCGAGGCGCAAGTTCACCGCCAGGTGTGTCAGCGAGGAAGCGCTCTCCTCGCTCATCGATGAGCACCGCGCCTTCGCCACGCACGGCTTCGCTCACCAGCGGCATCGGCCGGCGCGGACCGTCGAGCGCAGTTGGATGGAACTGTATGAATTCCAAGTCGGCGAGTTCCGCCCCCGCCCATGCGGCGAGCGCCAGCCCGTGACCCCATGAGCCAGCGGGGTTTGTCGTGTCGCAAAACAGCCCGCCGACGCCGCCGGTCGCCAGCACCGCGCGACGCGTGGGCAGAGCGAGCGCGCCGGCTCGTCCTGCGGCGACCACGGCGATGACCGACCCGTCCTGCACGACCAGCCGGCGGACCTCCACATTTTCGATAGTGGTGATCGAGGCTGTACGCCGAACCGCGGCGATGAGCACGCGCACCAACTCGCGACCGGTGGCGTCGCCGGCTGCATGCACAATCCGCCGTCGCGAGTGTGCCGCCTCGAGCCCAAGTCGCAACGCGCGGTCAGGGTGCTGGTCGAAGGCGACGCCGAACCTTTGGATCGTCCTAATCGCTTCGGGTGCAGCTCGGACCACTCGCCGCACCGTGGCCTCGTCGCAGAGTCCGTCGCCGGCAGCTATCGTGTCGCAAAGGTGAAAATCCGGGCCGTCGTCGCCGCCGAGACTTGCCGCAAGACCGCCCTGGGCAAGCTCACTGCAGGCTCCGGTTCCAAGCGGCGCGTTGGTCAAAAGCACGACCGGTTCCGGCGCCAGATGAAGCGCCGTCATCAGGCCGGCAATGCCGCCACCGATGACGACCGGCGCCCCGGCGATGTCGCGAACCTCCAGGCTCATAGGGAAAGCATGCGCTCGACCGCGCGGCGGGCGGGGCCGGCAATTTCGGGATCAATCCGGACCTCATGCCGGTTCTGCTCGAGCGCGGCGCGAATGTTGGCCAGGTTGATGCGCTTCATGTGCGGGCACAGGTTGCATGCGCGAACGAACTCGACGTCGGGATGCGCGACCGCGACGTTGTCGCTCATCGAACATTCGGTCAGAAGGACGACACGCGTCGGTTTCTCCCGCTCGACATAATCCGACATCGCTGCGGTCGAGCCGGAGAACTCCGCCTCCGCGACAACGTCTGGTGGGCATTCTGGATGGGCCAGCACGATGACGCCTGGATGGGCATCGCGCAGTTCCCGAATGTCTGCTGCGGTGAAGCGCTCATGCACCTCGCAATGGCCTTTCCAGGCGATGATCTCGACGTCTGTATCGGCTGCCACGTTCCTCGCCAGATATTCGTCCGGCAGCATCAGCACACGCGCCACGCCAAGCGATTCCACCACCGCCTTCGCGTTGCCGGACGTGCAGCAGATGTCGGACTCCGCTTTTACGGCGGCCGAAGTGTTGACGTAAGTAACAACGGGGACCCCCGGATACCGCAGCCGCATTAGCCGCACGTCGTCTGCCGTGATCGATTCGGCCAGCGAGCAGCCGGCGCTGAGATCCGGGATGAGCACGGTCTTGTTCGGATTGAGCAGTTTTGCCGTCTCGGCCATGAAATGAACGCCGGCAACCACGATGATGTCGGCGTCGACCGTCACCGCCTTGTGGGCCAACGCCAGGCTGTCGCCGACGATGTCTGCCACGCAATGAAAAATTTCGGGCGTCTGGTAATTGTGCGCCAGCACCACCGCATTGCGCTCACGCTTCAGCGCTAAGATGGCTTCAATATCGCCGGCGAACGCGAGCCATTCAACGGGAGGGATCACCCGCCGGACACGCTCATACAGGGACGCAGCCATAGGTAACGCCCCAGCCATTGGCGCCTCGATTATATTCGGTTTGACAATAAGGGAATATGTCTACCTTGACTATAAGTATGTCAAGCCCGCGCCAGCGGTAATTTTGTCCCGGCGATAGCCCTGTCGTCGAGAACGGCATGGCGGAAGCGATAAAGCTTCGCCGGTCGGCCGCCCGTGTCGAGGGAGGTCTCCCCAGTCTCCTCAACAAGATCCTGCTGCTCGACCAGTCTCCGGAAGTTGGGCTTGTTGATGAGCCTGCCAGCCAGAGCTTCCACGGTTCGCTGCAGTTGCAGCAGCGTGAAGGAAGGCCGCATAAGCTCGAACACGACCGGCCGGTATTTGATCTTCGAACGCAGCCGCGCAATCCCGGTTGCCAGAATACGACGGTGGTCAGCGACCATTGGTTTGCCAGCCGCGGCCGCAATCGCGTCCCTGCCGCCACCGGCCTCTTCAATCAGAGCAGCTTCATAGAGCAACTCGTAGCGTTGGAGCGTGAGTTCCTCGTTCCAATGGCGGTCGTCGAAGCCGAAGGCTATCGCAGCGCGCTGCCGGCGCTCGCGTTGAGTGGTCGGCTCGCTGGCGCCGCCGGCCCACTCAATCAGGCGGGGCCGCAATCTATCGAGCAGCACAGGCGGCGTGCCGAAGCGGTGGTCCTCCCAGGGAAAATATTCGTACCAACTTTGCCAGCCGCACGCGGCCGAGTTCGTTGCCTGTTCCTTCCTGGTCAATGCGAGATAGCTGATTGAGATGACGCGCTGGTGGCGCTCAGTGCCGATGCGATCGCGATCGGCGAAGGTGTAGAGTTGCTCGATGTATCCCAGTGCATGGCCGGTCTGCTGCTCCACCCACCCCCTCAAACCCGACTGCAGCGATCGATGCTCAAGCGCAAAAGGTCCAGAAGGGAGGGTGTCCGCATGACCGACGGTGAGGACACAGGGCTCACTGTCGTTTACGGCGACCACGACGGCAGTCAGGTCCACTTTGGCTTCGTCAGCTTTGACGGCGGCTTTGCCTTTCTTGGTTCTTCTTGTCTGAGGATCCATGTTTGCGAAAGTGGGTTGGCCCAACGGAGCGCCTTAATCGATTGAATGTAACCTTGGCAGCCAGCACGTCAACACCGTACTACTCAAGCACTGTTTTTAGCTCTTCGCAGTCGCACAAAAATATGCCAAACGCGACACCCGCTGTTGGTAACGTAAGGGAAGGGGGCGTCGGTTGAGCGCGGCTGGTGAGATAAAAGGGATTAACCCTCCAGATATTCGATTGCGAAAAGGCCAAACGCCACTTGTATGCTTGACGGCCTACACCACGCCGGTCGCGAGGCTACTCGATCGCCACTGCGACATCGTTCTTGTCGGCGACAGCGTCGGCATGGTGGGCACGGCCTGTCGTCGACGCTGGGCGTCACGCTCGACATGATGATCATGCACGGACAGGCCGTTCGCCGCGGCCTTGAACACGCGCTGATGGTCGTCGACCTGCCCTTCGGTTCCTACGAGGAAAGCCCAGAGCACGCTTTCGGCAACGCTGCGCGCGTGATGGGTGAGACCGGTTGTTCAGCGGTGAAGCTCGAGGGCGGCGAGACCATCGCGGAAACCATCCGCTTCCTTACCGCGCGCGGCGTACCTGTCATGGCCCATGTGGGGCTGACGCCGCAGGCGGTAAACACGTTCGGAGGCTATCGTGTGCAGGGCCGGGGAGCCGATGCAGAGCGGATCAGGCGCGACGCCAGGGCGGTAACCGAGGCGGGCGCCTTCTCCTTGGTGCTCGAAAAGATACCGGAGCAGCTTGCACGGCAGATAACCGCCGATATCGACATACCCACCATCGGCATCGGTGCCTCGCCAGCTTGCGACGGCCAGATTCTGGTGAGCGACGATATGCTCGGGCTCTTCACCTCATTTCGGCCGAAGTTCGTCAAACGCTATGCCGAGCTCGGTGAGCAGGCTGAGGCGGCAATCGCCGCTTACGCCACCGATGTGCGGAACCGGCACTTTCCGGCGGTCGAACATCTCTATGTCAACGCCTTGAAGGCCGGAGACTTCACATGAGCGTGCCGATCGCTCGAACTGTGAGCGAGCTGCGCGCCGTCGTTGCGCAATGGCGTCGCTCGGGTGCCACGATCGGTATTGTGCCGACCATGGGAGCCTTGCACGACGGGCATCTGAGCCTTGTGCGGAAGGCGCTTGAAAGGGCCGAGCGGGTGATCGTGACGCTGTTCGTAAACCCCAAGCAGTTCAACAGCCCCGCCGACCTGATTGCCTATCCTCGGACGGAAAGCGAAGATGCTGCCAAGCTCGCGCCGCTGGGCACGCATCTGCTCTATGTGCCGGACGCAGAGGAAATGTACCCGGCGGGCTTCGCCACGGTCGTTTCAGTGTCCGGCATCAGCGAATGCCTGTGCGGCGCATTCCGGCCCGGCCATTTCAATGGCGTGGCGACGGTCGTGGCCAAGCTCTTCCTGCAGGCCGGCGCTGACTTCGCCTTTTTTGGCGAAAAGGATTTTCAGCAACTTCAGCTTGTCAGGCGCTTGGTCCGGGACCTCGACATTCCGATCACTATTGTGCCCTGTCCGACAGTCCGCGAAGCCGATGGTCTTGCGCTATCGTCGCATAACGTGCGGCTCTCCCCAGCCCAACGCGCCATTGCCCCAAAACTAGCATCGGTCCTGCTCGATACGGCCGAGCGGCTTGCACGCGGCTCTCCCATCCTGCCTACGCTTGATGAAGCGCGTGCAACAATTCTGGCTGCCGGCTATCGCGAGCTCGAATACCTGGAGCTTCGCGGAGAAACAGACCTGCAATCGTTAGCAAGCCTTGACCGACCGGCACGCTTGCTTGCTGCGGCTTGGCTTGGCGACACGCGGCTCATCGATAACGTCGCAATATCACCCATCGGTAGTTGGTCAGGTGCGCGGAGCTCTCTCCAATCGGAAGCAGCACAGCAATTGCGGTGATGACGGCGGCGCGTCGTACGCCCTGCAGGGACAGGCCATCATTTAGAACCACGTCTCCGCCCGGCTTCCAGCAACCTCCGCGAGGTAGGCAAAGCGCAGATGCATCGCGTATTTGAAACCTTGGTCGAGCAACTCTCTGCAAGCGTCGATGCCGTCGATCTCCATGAGGCAATGGCGTCCGCCGCAGCCGGGTTCGACTTTCCGTTCTTCGCTTATTTCACCTACCCATCCGCTTCCGGCGACACGCCGCGATTGATCTCGAATTATCCATCATCATGGACATCACATTACCTGCAACTGCGCTACCACAGCGTGGATCCCGTGATCCTGCGGGGACTGCGAGGCTGGGATACCTTCGACTGGGGTGTGGACCGCGATCACCGTTATTTGCCGACCTCGCAGCAGGAAGTCCTGGAAAAAGCAGCTGAGTTCGGCATTCGCGGCGGACTGACCATGTCGATGCATGATCATCGCGGCCGGTTCGCCGCACTGACCTTCGCCTCCAACGAGGCGCATCCGCCACTTTTGAGGTCGCTGACGCGCTACGAAAAAGCAATGCAGTTGGTTGCGATCAACGTTCATATCCATGCCCGGCGCAGGCTCGCCGAAGATTGCGTGGTAGATGGCATAACGCTCACCCCGCGGGAGTTCGAGTGCCTGAAATGGGCGGCGTGCGGCAAGTCGGCCTGGGATATCAGCCAGATTCTCGGTGTCTCGAAACGCACCGTGACCTTCCATCAGGAAAACGCCAAGGCGAAGCTTGGCGTGCGAACCATCAACCAGGCCATAGTGCGGATGGCTGCTCGGGCGAGATCCTGATCCTCTCCAAGGCTAGCTGTAAAGGTCTACAGGCTGCATTCATGACGGCTTTGCCCTTCGATTGCGTGGACACATCCCGCACGGAGACGACAATGATGCAGCTGATAACACCCGACTGCTACGCCGAGTTCGCGAGCGAACTCAGGGAAATGCACGGGCTTAGGTATCGGGTTTTCAAGAAGCGGCTCGATTGGGAAGTGCAGACCGAAGGCGAAATGGAAACGGACCCGTTTGACAGCCTGAACCCCGTCTACCTACTTCTCAAGGGGTCCGATTGGCGAACTTGCGGCTGCGTCCGCCTTTTGCCGACCACCGGACCGACTATGTTGCGCGATACGTTTCCGGCGCTGCTGGATGAGATGGTGGTCCCTGCGAGTGCCGATATCTGGGAGAGTAGTCGTTTCGCGCTCGATCTCCCTGCGACAGCGCCGAAGGCTGCTGGCGGCCTGGCACAAGCAACCTACGAGCTCTTCGCGGGCATCATCGAATTCGGCTTGGCCAACAATCTCTCCGGGATCGTAACGGTGACAGATACGCGCATCGAAAGGATCCTTCGTCTCGCGACCTGGCCGTTGTCACGTATCGGACAGCCCCAGCAGGTCGGCAACACCGAGGCAGTCGCCGGCTTCCTCGAGATTTCCTACGCCAGTCTCTTGCGCATCCGCTGGAGGGGACGCCTGAACGGGCCGGTGTTGTGGCAACCAGTTCTCGTCCAATCGGCATAGCGCCTGCGGATGGTCAGCCGTGACCTGGGTTAAGTCTGCTCACGGCCGCCACCGCCCGCCGTCAAGCTGAGCGGACCCGGCCCCACGAGCATTCGACTGTTCCGGTCGATCGACTCGCGCGGCCGGACTTCGGATTTCCGTAGGCGCAACCCGCAGTCCAGCGTGAGCACGCCAAAGTGGCGCCCGTCCGCTTGGAAAGAAGCCAATGTGGCTTCTGAGATCGCCTTGGAATATTGGACCGGCCGCCGTGAGCGATCCCAACCTCAAACCTTTGCCGGTATGCCGGTTTGGCCGGACCGTCGGCCAGTCGGAGCAGTCCCCCGATAAGGACCCGAGCTGACGCGCGATCCAACAGCGCCCAAGCCTATGCTATGTGCATTACCGTTCGGTTGGCCATATCGTCCAAGACCGCATGAAGAAGCCTTCCAACCTCCTGCGCAGCGAACTCTGGCGCAATTCCTACATCGGACAATTGAATGAGCATTTTCTTGGCAGCACAGCGCCAGAACGCACTCGCCGCCTCGCCGTTCTTGGTCTCGAGGGCCTGGGCGATACTTTCGACCAATGTGCGTCGCCGATGCAGCGGAAATACGCAAATGTTTGAGTCATGCATCAATCACCTCACAGTTTCAGTTCCACAAAGAAAACACCGGCGTCTTCAAAAGCGCCGCTTAGCGCGGTGACGGTTCGCGGCGACATGACGAGTTCCACTTCCCCTCGACAAGCCATTGGGCGATGAGCCGCCGGACCGCACATCCGGACCGCACATAAGGTGAACCACCATTGCTGATCCGGCTGCGTTTCCTGTGCCGTTCCGCGACGAGGCGTTCCAGCCCGAATTGACGTCCAATGACTTGATTTCTGAAAGGGCAGGGCGGCACGAATCACCCGACTGTTCCGCCGCTTACATTCCTGCGAGCTTGTGTATGAATGATTAAAGCGTGCCCGAGCCGTTCTTGGTGGCCGCAGAAGGGAATCATGTCATCCGCGCCTATCGTAAGGCCGCGCGACTTCTAGCATGGCTGCACTGCCCCGACAGGGCTTTGCAATCGCGCGTTTCGAAGCCTATGCTTGGCATCGGCCGTCAGTTACTTCGGATGCAGCCGACAGTAAGAGGTACGCGCTCTTGCCCGCATGAGAGAGAGCCTTGCCCGAATCCCTTTTTCGCAACCGGGTGCTGGAATCCCTTTCGCCGGAGGACTTCGCGCTGTTGCGACCATCGCTGCATCGCGTCGAACTGGACATCAAGGCTCAGTTGGAGATCGCGCATCAGCCGATCAGGAATGGATATTTTCCCGAGAGGGGCATCGCCTCGGTGGTCGCCACCATGACCGGCGGACGGCAATGTGAAGTCGGCATTATCGGATATGACGGGATGACAGGAATTGCCCTCATTCTCGGACAGGACAGCTCTTCCAACGAGACCTATATCCAGGTCGCAGGCAATGGCTGGCGCCTGCCGGTTGAAATCATTCGTCCTGCGGTTGCGGAAAGCCCGTCGCTGCGCACGTCAGTGCTGGACTATGCCCACGCGTTCCTTGTCCAGTCGTCCCGGACGGCACTGGTCAATGGCCACTCCAAAATCGAGGAACGGCTGGCCCGCTGGTTGCTGATGATCCATGACCGCTCTGACGGAGACAAGATCTACCTGACGCATGAATTTCTGGCGACCATGCTCGGCGCCCGCCGTCCCGGGGTCACCACGGCCCTGCAAATGCTTGAATATCGAGGACTTGTCCGTGCCAAGCGCGGCGAGGTCACGATTATCGACCGCGTCGGATTGATGGAACTCACGCATGGCGCTTACGGCGAGGAGGAGCAACGTTATTTCGGCCTGGCCACCGCTGCCTGATTGTCCGGTATCGGACATAGGCTTGAAGGCTGCCGAACTCCCGTCCTAGATCGTGTCAGTCAGAGTTTCAGGGAGGCGGGTGAAAAAGCCGCCGAAGCCTATGTTCTGTCCAGAGGCAAGGCCCGGTTCCTCTCCACCGCCCAGGCGATCCGCGCCATTCGAACGCTTATGCCGGCGTGCAAAGCGACCGATCGCGAGTTGAGGAATTGGTGGCGGCGACGTCCATCGTTCACGGTGTGCCCGTCGCCTTCGACGCAAAAACAGCCGAGGGAGTAGAACCACGGCTGCATTCCTAGGAGGGCATGCCGCGCCGTCCAGACTGTCAGATCGGGCATTCGTCAGATGGTTGTCCGCTAACTTAACTGGCAGAGTCTACAGGACGTGTCCAGCATTGCGAACTCACCGATCGCTTGGCGGCCAAAGCTGCCGGCAAGCGATCGCCTCATCCAGCCGTCTGCACCATCTCATCACAGACATCATCGGTGATGCTACCTGCCCAGCATATGTCCAGCATTTCGCAGGGCGGCCAGAAGGAGCCTCGCATAGCCTGTGACATCGATCTGGGCCTGCATGGACAGGGGCATGCTGGTCCAGTTCTCCAATGGTGCAATGAAAGGTGAGAAGGTGCCATTGACAAGGCAACAGCAGCTAACAAGGCCCTCTCGGTCCAATGCCACCACACCGATCTTGTCGCCTGGATATCCAATGGCTGCGACTCGCTGGACCTCCAGGTCACCGTCAACCCGCACGTCGAAAAGAAGGCTACCACGGCTCCTCGTGGCTATCTCAGCCGCCTTCTCATCAAAGCTTGAAGAGAGCAAGCGGACGCTTTCCACCGCCATCTGGAAAATCACCAAATCCAGTTCATTCACGGCCATATGGGCAATTGCGCGCAATGGGTGGTGATTGCAATGACACACACTGCTTGTTCACAGATGTCGGTCACGAACGATCATTCGTCGGGTTCCGGTTCCGACCAACGGTGTGGCCACCTGATCGTGCTGCGGTTCGAACATTCCTAACGCGAGCCGAGCGCTGTTGATGAGGATGGAGTCTAGGTCTCGGGCCCTGCCTCGCGGCTTGCTCATCCTTGGCAGACCCCTTGCAACGCCGCCGCGATGGCGCAAACGCCAGATGACGCTGATCCATCGCTTAATCGTGAACTGAGCTTCTGAACACCCTTGGTGGGACAGCAGGGTGGAAGGGCTTGACCAACGCTGCCGCCGTTTTCGAAGAGGGCCCGTCCTCGATTGAATCTTTGGAGCCCCGTGCGGCGCGCAGGAAAATGTTGACCATCTGGACGCAGGTCCCAGACCCCAAGGCAAACAGGGAACCTTCCAGCCAGCCAAGCTGCGCCGAAGCAAAGAGCGACCTTTGGAATTCCCAAGAACGGACCCTTCCATAGTTGACTGGCAACCGCAGCGCGAGTGCGGGAGAGCGAACAAGCACTGCGTGAGAGGTCCTGCGCGTTTTCCCCTCTTTGCTATTTGGCACATCGCTTGCGCCGAAGTGGGCGCAGCGTTCGACCGGAGCACTGCATGGGAGAAGGAGGAGCCCCACCCCGATCCGGTCAAGGAGAGAAACGGTGTTGGTTCCACAAGTCCCCATAGCGAACGCAGCGGCCCGCAAGCGCCATTTTGCCCGGGCCTACGTGCAGATGCTTGCCGCCATAATCCTGGGTGCTGCAATCGGCTATTTCCATTTGGAGACCGGCCAGAGCCTGAAGCCGCTCGGCGATGCCTTCGTCGATGTCGTCAAGATAATCACCGTACCTGTCATCTTCCTGACAATAGCGACCGGCATTGCCGGCATGAGCGATCTGCAGAAGGTCGGCCGAGTTGCCGCCAAGGCGATGGTTTATTTCCTCACCTTCTCGACACTTGCACTCGTTGTCGGACTGATTGTCGCGAATATCGTTCAGCCTGGCGCCGGCCTCAACATCGATCCGGCCTCGCTCGATGTCCAAGCCGTTAAGGGCTATGTGGCCACGGCTCACGAGCAGTCCGTGACCAGCTTCCTGATGAACATCATCCCATCAACCATTGCCAGTGCCTTCGCGGAAGGCGACATCCTGCAAGTCTTGTTCTTCTCGGTCCTGTTCGGCGGTCTGCCGCTACAACGGCCGCTCGATCTTCTCTCTCGTCCGATACATCAAGGACGAGCTGCTGCTCGCAACGTCCTCCTCGGAGGCCGCGCTGCCCTCGCTCATGGAGAAGATGGAAAAGGCCGGCGCCACGCATTCGGTCGTGGGTCTCATTCCATTCAATCTGGACGGCACGAATATGATGCTCGCCGCCCTCTTCATCGCCCAGACCACGAAAACTGATCTGCCGATCGGCTGCCGGATCCTCATGCTGTTCGTCGCATTGTTCCCTTCGAACGGAACAACCCGCATTACCGGTGCAGGCCTCGTCACAATGGCTGCAACGCTCTTTCTTGTTCCGGCCGCACCGGTCACCTCCGTGGGTCTTATTCTTGGCGTCGATCAGCTTATGTCCGAATGCCACGCGCTGACGATATTTCTCCGCAGCGTAGCGGCAACGCTGGCTGTCGCCCGGTCTGGGGCGAGCGGGATAAACGACGATTCGGGGAGCGCCTCACTAGCGGACCGTTCAGCGCTCTGGCGGTGGACGGTCAAGTCGCCCGGCGTGGTGAACGCAGTTCCCCGCGCGAACGACGCTCAGCTATTGGGGTGGGCCCGATGGCGCAAAGCCGTATTTGAGAAACCGCCAGATCGCACCCGCACCTGTGCGCCTGTAGCAACTGCGGGGCACGATCAAAAGCGACCCATTTTACACCGAAAAGGCGGGCCGTTGCTGCCACGCCGTCCATGGATTGGAGCCTCATGTCTAAGACAACGGCCACCACTCTCGCGGTTCTCCTTTTTCTCCTCGCCGTGCTGCTTTCCGTGCTGGCGAGCCATAATAGCGCGCACCCGCCGCGGGAAAGGCCGCCCCCGCCCATGCAGTCGTGCCAATGGACAGTCAAAAGTGGAGCGGCGCACTCGTCAACGACCCCGCTTCGCCAAATCGCCGGCAACCCGGAAGGTCCGGGGACCCTTCAGCGCTCTGCCGGGCGGACGGTCAGTCGCCCGGCGTGGTGAATGGCGGTCGCGGTTGCCCGGCCCGCGCGAACGACGCTCAGCTGGGTGGGGTGGGCCCGATGGCGCAAGGCCATCTTTCCAGAAACCGCCAGAGCGCACCGGCATCTATAGCTGTGCGCCCTCGCGACTGCGCCCTGTGGCAAGTGCGGGGCTCGATCAAAAGCATTTTACACCAAAAGGCGGGCCGTTGCTGCCACGCCGTCCATGGATTGGAGACTCATGTCTAAGCCGACTGCCATCACTGTCGCAGCTCTTCTTTTACTCCTCGCCGTGCTGGCGAGCCAATATAGCGCGAACCTGCACCGGCAGGCGTGGTCGATCGACAGGCAAAAGTGGAGCGGCGCATTCGACAACGACCCCCTTCGCCAATCGCCGGCAACCCGCAAGGCGATGCCGTTCTGGTCATATTCAATGACTACCACAACTGTCCGCATTGCAGACTGGCAGATCTCAACTACCAAAAAGCCTTCAAGAATGATCCCAATCTGAAGCTTGTGATCAGACGGTTCCCGGTCCTGGGACCGGATTCCCAATCGCACTCGCCTCGAGAAAACAGGGAAAGTTCGACGAATTCCACCGCGCCCTTATGACTTCCCCCAGTTGGATCATTGAAAGGATCACTCTCAAGATCGCAGCGCGTGTGGGCCTTGACGTGGAGCAGCTCAAGCGGGAATGCAAGATCCGGCCATCGCAGATGAACTTGCGCGCGTCCGCGCACTCGCGAAAGGTCTGCACATCGACCGTACGCCCGCGTTGGTGGTCGGCGATATAGTGATCGCCCACCTGGTCGACATGGCCAGCTTGCAACGCTTGCTCGCCGATGCGCGCTCAAAGCGTGCAGGCTCTCGTGCGGGGCAGCATCTGTAGATCGGCCACGCTGTTGTTGCCGGAGCGTGCCGTTTGTGGCAGCTGGCTTTGCTGTTGCTCCTCGGCATCTTGTTGCGGTCATCCAGCTGCCGTGGGCGCCAACAACAATCCTGAGCGCCCGCGCCTGAAGGCGCTGGCCGGGTGCTCGTGAACCGAGCCCGCTTATCTTCGCCATGCTCAGGCGGTCTTGGCCCTGCGGCTTCGCCCCCTGGCGCGGGGCAGCCTTCGGCTGCTGACGGTCGCCGGCCTGTCGGCCGGCGTCGTTTTTATCGTGGCCTTCCCCGGTGGCGCAGGGCGGGCAGCACTCCCTTCTAGG
>NZ_RZST01000559.1:0-2193 GCF_003997575.1 Mesorhizobium sp. M1A.F.Ca.IN.022.07.1.1 | reverse complement strand
GTCAGTGCCCCGTCGGCTTCTCGAGGATCGTCTTCAGCGAGACCTTGGCCGAGCCAGGCTTCAGCGGTTTCTGCTGTGAGGGGTCGGGCGCCCAGCCGGACATCCACACAATCGAAAAGCTTGCCCGGATGCGGCCGTCCGGGTCAGAAAACCGATCGGCATAAATTTCGGCGGCGCGGGCGAACAGCCGCCGGGTGGCGGGACGCCGGCTGCGGTCCAAAAGCGGGCTGGTCTCGCCCATGGCGCGCAGGTCGGCGGCAAGCCCGAACAACGAATCGTAGCGCACCGTGACCGTCTCCACGTCGGCGACCGGCAGCGCCAGGCCGGCACGCTGCAGCAGCGCGCCGGCGTCGCGCACATCGGTGAACGGCAGGACGCGAGGGCTCGCGCCACCGTAAAGCTCGGTCTCGGCGGCAAGCAGGCTCTCGCGCAACTCGGAAAGCGTGCCGGCACCGGCCAAAGCGCCGAGGAACAGCCCGTCGGGCTTCAGCGCTCGGCGGATCTGCGCCAGCACGCCGGGGATGTCGTTCATCGCCTGCAGCGACAGCAGCGAGACGACAAGATCGAGGCTCTCCGCCTCGAACGGCACGGTCTCCGCCGGGGCGACGATGCCGGCTTCTCCGGCAAGGAAGGCACCGTCTGTTTCCACGCGCACTGTGTCGGCCACCTTGCCGCTGCCGGCGAGCACCCTGGTCGCGGCCGATGTCTGGCAAAACAGCGCCGCCGCCTTGCCGAACTTGCGCTCGACGGCACCCAGCCGGTCGGCAAGGTCCTCCGCTGCCCGCCGCATCAGGAAATCGGCTCCGTCGACGGGGTGCATCAGCGCCCGGCGCTTGTGCGCAAGCCAGAGCTCCGTGTCGATCAAAGGCTGCAATGGGTTATTCCTGTTGTCGGCGCATGCCGGACCGATGCTATGGTGGCGCGGGGGTTCTTCACGTGGCCGATCCGGTGCGCAAGATCAAGACCATTGCGATGAAGGACATGGCGCGGCAGGCTCTGGGCTGGCCGGCGCGCCTGTTGTTTCCGCCGGTCTGTGCCGGCTGCCGCCGCCACGTCTCGCAGCCTGGCGTGCTGTGCGGCGCCTGCTGGCCGAAGCTTCGGCTGCTGGAGAAGCCTTGGTGTCCGGTTATGGGCACGCCGTTCACGCATGACATGGGCGACGGTTTTCTTTCCGCCGAAGCGATCGCCGATCCGCCGCCTTTCGAGCGGGCGCGGGCGGCGGTCGTCTATTCAGGGGTCGCGCGCCAGATGGTGCAAGGGCTGAAATACCAGGATCGCACCGATCTCGCGCCCTGGATGGCGCGCTGGATGATGCGCGCCGGCGCCGAACTGATCGCTGAAGCCGATGTCGTGGTGCCGGTGCCGCTGCATTGGCGGCGCTTCTTCCGGCGGCAGTTCAACCAGTCGGCGGAGCTGGCACGGGCGGTTTCGAAGCTGAGCGGCCTGCCTTTCGCGCCGGCTGCGGTGAGGCGCGTAAAACTCACCCGCCAGCAGGTCGGGCTGGAGCGGCACGAACGCGAGGAGAATGTGCGCGCCGCCTTCCGCGTCCCGCCCGAGGCGGAAATCGAGATCGCCGGCCGAAGGGTGCTCGTCATCGACGACGTCTTCACCACCGGCGCCACCGTGCGGTCGGTGGCCAAGGCGCTGAAGAAAGGCGGCGCCGGAGCGGTCGACGTGCTGACCTTTGCCCGCGTCCTGCCGGGGGACTTCCGGGCCGATGAGTCTGCAACTATATAGGGCTTAAGTTGTTGTTTTGGTGCATGTCGCTTTCGCATAACCGCTGGGCGATGGGCGCAGGCAGGATTGCTGATCGATGGTTGATGTGACGATCTATACCCGGATGATGTGCGGCTATTGCACCGCAGCCAAGCGGTTGCTCGAGCGCAAGGGTGTAGCCTATACCGAGCATGACGCGTCGTTCTCGCCGGAATTGCGCCAGGAAATGATTTCGCGGGCGCATGGGCGCACCACTTTTCCGCAGATTTTCATCGGCGACACGCATGTCGGCGGCTGCGACGACCTCCATGAATTGGAGTCCGAGGGCCGGCTGGACGTGTTGCTTGCCAACGGGGCGAGGGTTTGATCATGAGCGTTTTCAAGGCGGCGGCGGTGCAGATGCGTTCGGGCACCAGCCCGGAGCGCAACGCGGCCGACATGGAAAAGCTGGTCCGCGAGGCCGCACAGCAGGGCGCC
>NZ_RZST01000558.1:0-2194 GCF_003997575.1 Mesorhizobium sp. M1A.F.Ca.IN.022.07.1.1 | reverse complement strand
CAGGGTAACTATTGCGCGCTGGGGCGGCGCCTTCGATTTGCAGGGTGTTGTGCGACGCGTGGAGCCTTCCGGCTTCACCAAAATCTCCGCGCTCGGCGTGGAAGAACAGCGCGTCTGGGTCGTCATCGACATAGTCTCGCCGCGACAGACGTGGGCCAGTCTGGGAGACGGTTACCGAGTTGAGGTCAAGATCGTACTGGACGAGACCGGCCAAGCGATCATCGTGCCGATGGGAGCGCTGTTCCGGCGAGGCGATGCGTGGAACGTCTTTGTCGTAGAGGGTGGCCGGGCGCATCTCCGGCAGGTACAAGTATCGCACCTTTCGGCACGGGTCGCTGCAATAGCTCAGGGTGTAGGTCCTGGCGAAACTGTCGTCACCTACCCCTTCGCCGCACTTGTCGATGGAAGCAAGGTCAGGCTCCAATAAAAGAGCCTCGTCAAGCGCTCAGCCGTCCGGCCCAGCGATATTTGAGGAACTCGAGCAAGACGACCAATCCGATTGCGGCCGCCAGCACCGCGGCCAGATCCCTCAGTCTCGGCGGCCCGAATTGGAGGAGGAGGTTCGCGGACGGCCACAGGAGCACCAGTCCGAGCACTATCGCGTCGACGGCGATGACGGCACCGAGGGCGCGATTGGGTCTTGATAGTGCTGAAGTCAGCGAGGCGCTGAAAGCACGATTGACCAAAACCAGGCCGAGAATGCTCACCACCAGGGCAAAGAAAGCTAGGGCACGGAGTTCATTTTCTGGAATTCCGAGGTTAAGGCCGAGCAGGAAGATAGCGGTGGCAACTGCCAATGTCAGCAAGCCCTGAGCCAGGCTCCATGCCACCAATGGGCGCGTAAACAGCGCCTCTTCTGGATCCCGCGCAGGCCGTTCCATTATATCTTCTTCCTCGGTCTCTGCTTCGAAGACGAGTGAGCAGACCGGGTCTATCACCATCTCAAGAAGTGCGATGTGAATCGGCCCGAACAGAATGGGCAGGCCGAACAGCAAGGGCATCAAAGCCAACCCTGCGATCGGCACGTGCACGGCGAAGATGAAACTCATCGCCTTTCGCAAATTGTCGTAGATGCGCCGTCCCAGCCTGATTGTCTTGACAATCGAACCGAAGTCGTCGTCCAGAAGGACGATGGAGGAAGCTTCACGCGCAACGTCCGTGCCGCGCCCGCCCATCGCGATGCCGATATCCGCAGCCTTCAGCGAGGGAGCGTCATTGACCCCATCCCCGGTCATGGCGACAACTTCGCCGTTCGCCTTCAGGGCATTCACGATGGCCAGTTTCTGATTGGGCATGATTCGCGCAAACACGGTCGTCGTCTTAACCGCTTTGGAAAGGTCTGCTGCGCTCAGCGCCCTCAGCTCTTCTCCCGTGACGACATCGGCGACATCCAATCCGGCCTTGCGCGCTATGGCCTTTGCGGTGGCGGGATAGTCCCCGGTGATCATAACCACGCGGATACCTGCTGACCTGCAAGAGGCCACGGCGTCCCGAACCCCCGGCCGCAGCGGATCGGCGAGCCCAACTAGGCCTACGAATTCGAAATCAAAGCCAGTTTGCTCGTCGGCCAATCCGCTCTCGGCATGAGTCGCGCGCGCCACCCCCAGAACCCTCAACCCCTCTGCAGCCATGGCATCGGCGTCCTTTCGGATCGAGACGATCCGTTCTGCGCCCAAGCGGCAAAGCTTTAGGATCGCCTCCGGCGAGCCTTTGGCAGCGATGAGGCAACCCGGATCGCCTGCGTTCGTCCGCCAGACGTTCGACATTGCCAGCAGCTCCGGCCGGAGTCCGTAGGAGCGAACCAGTTGCCGGTCGCTGACGCCCGAACGCCTCGGCAGTCTTTCAGCCGCCAGCTCGTAGAACGCCTTTTCCATGGGATCGAACGGAATCTCAGCACTGGCAAGCACGCCAAGCTCGACCAGGTCGCGGAAAGCCTCGGGAATGAGGCTTGAGGCGTTCAGGAGCGGTAAGACGTCTCCGCCCGGCGTCCTCAACTCTGCAACAGCCATCTGGTTCTTGGTCAGTGTTCCAGTCTTATCTGTGCAGAGCACAGTCGCGGATCCAAGCGTTTCAATTGCCGTGGCTCGTCGGGTCAGCACCCGCACCTGGGATATGCGCCAGGCGCCCATGGCCATGAAGATCGTCAGCACCATCGGAAACTCTTCCGGCAGCATCGACATGCCCAAAGCAATAC
>NZ_RZST01000557.1:0-2231 GCF_003997575.1 Mesorhizobium sp. M1A.F.Ca.IN.022.07.1.1 | reverse complement strand
GCAGGGCGCCACCTACGTGCAGACGCCGGAAATGACCGGCGCGCTCATCCGCGACAAACAGGCTGGTGCCGCCGCTTTCACCAGCGAAGACAAGGACGTCGTCGTTTCGACGGCGCGGAAACTTGCGCAGGAACTCGGCATTTTCCTGCATGTCGGCTCGACGGCCATCCTGCGCGCCGACGGCAAGCTCGCCAATCGGGCGTTCCTGTTCGCGCCCGACGGCGCCATGATCACCAACTACGACAAGATCCACATGTTCGATGTCGACCTCGACAACGGCGAGAGCTGGCGCGAATCCGCCTCTTACGAGCCGGGAACAGAGGGCGTCGTCACCGAGATCAACGGCGTGAAGCTGGGCTTCGCCGTCTGCTACGACCTGCGCTTCCCGCAGCTATTCCGTGCCGAAGCGCTGGCGGGGGCTCAGGTGCTTTCGGTGCCTGCGGCCTTCACCCGCCAGACCGGCGAGGCGCACTGGCACGTGCTGCTCAGGGCACGCGCGATCGAGAACGGCGCCTATCTCATCGCGGCCGCGCAGGGCGGCCTGCACGAGGACGGCCGCGAGACTTACGGCCATTCGCTGATCGTCGATCCGTGGGGACGCATCATCGCCGAGGCCGCGCATGATGAGCCCGCAGTGATCGTCGCCGAGATCGACCCGGCGCAGTCGGCTGCGGCGCGTCGCAAGATTCCCAATCTCAAGAACGCGCGGGATTTCACCGTCAATGCCGGCGAGGCGCCGCGTCTCAGGGGTGCAGCCTCTTGATCCGCTTTTCGCTCATCTGTGAACACGAGCACGAATTCGAAGCCTGGTTCCGCAGCAATGACGACTTCGGCACGCAGAAGAAACGCGGCTTCATCGATTGCCCGATCTGCGGCTCGCACAAGGTCGAGAAGGCGCTGATGGCGCCGGCGGTCTCCACCTCACGCAAGCAGGAGAAGATGGCGCTGGCCATGGGCGACGCGCAGAAACAGGCGCTCGCACAGCTCAAGGCGCTCGCCGACAAGGTGCGGGAGAATGCCGACTATGTCGGCGACAAGTTCGCCGAGGAAGCGCGCAAGATCCATTTCGGCGAGACCGATCCGCGCGGCATTTATGGCGAGGCTACGCCGGACGAGGCGAAAAGCCTCGCCGAGGACGGCGTCGAATTCATGCCGATCCCGAGCTTTCCGGAGGACCGGAACTAAGATTTCCGATCAGCTTTTTCAGCAGTGTGGCGAGCATTTTCCGGTCCTCTGGCGCTAACCCGGCGAGGATTTCATGCTCATTCGCGACGTGGGCGGTAAGGGCCTCATCGATGAGTTCGAGGCCTTTCGAGGTGAGTTGCACCACAACGCCGCGGCGATCGCTGGGATGCGGCGCGCGCTGGATCAGGCCCGCCTTTTCCAGCCGGTCGAGCCGGGCGGTCATTGCTCCGGAGGTCACCATCGTCGCCTCGTAGAGTTCGGTCGGCGTCAGCGCGTGAGGCGCGCCGGAGCGGCGAAGCGTGGCCAACACGTCGAATTCGCCCTGCTGCAGGCCGAAACGGGCAAAGAGCGGCGCGAGCCGGTCGCGCGCGATCAGCGCGGACGCTTCGTTCAGTCGCCCGATCACTCCCATCGGCGAGACGTCGAGGTCCGGCCGTTCCTTGCGCCATTGCTCCATCGCTCTTGCCGCACGGTCCATGTGCCTCACCGTAAAGTATCTTGACATTGAGAATCTTTACGCTATATTATCCTAAGTTGGAGCGGCCGCCAAGCTTGGCCGTGAAGCCACAGGATCACGCAGATGAAATTGCTCTGGGACTCCGCACTGGGTCTTCTGATCGTCACCGGCGGATTGCTCGGCATGACGCTCCCCTTCGGCAAGCTGGCAACGGCGGCCGGTGCCCCGGCAATGGTCTGGGCTTTCGTGATCTCGTTCGGCGCCGGCGGCGTGTTGCTCACAACGCTTCTGCTGCTCGGTCAGCGCATCCGGCTCACGGCGCACAAGCTGCGTTATTTCTTCATCACCGCAGCCATCTCCTACGCTCTTCCTAACTTGCTGATGTTCTCGGCCATCCCGCATCTCGGCGCGGGTTACACGGGCATTATGTTCACGCTGTCGCCGGTCATCACGCTGGTGTTCTCGATCCTGCTTGGGGTGCGGCGACCCAACCTGCTCGGCGTCATCGGCATTATCGTTGGTTTTATCGGCGCGGTCATGGTCGCGCTTACGCGTGGGGAGGCCGGCCAGCCGGCCGAATATTTCTGGG
>NZ_RZST01000556.1:0-2233 GCF_003997575.1 Mesorhizobium sp. M1A.F.Ca.IN.022.07.1.1 | reverse complement strand
GCCCAAGCTGGTCAAGCAAGGCTTCCGCGGACCGATCTACGCAACTCCCGCAACAATCGATCTTTGCCCCGTTATGTTGCCGGACGCCGCGCATATCCAGGAAACGGAAGTAGATCATCTCAACCGCCGCAACGCCCAGCGTGACAGGCCGCTGGTTGAACCGATCTACCACCAGGAAGATGCAGCCGCATGCATGCGTCTGTTTCGCAGTGCGGCCTATCGCGACTGGACGACCGTAGCCAGGGGTCTGCGGGTCCGCTTCTGGAACGCCGGCCATCTGCTCGGCTCCTCGTCGGTTGAGCTGGAGATCGACGGAGGTCGGCAGCCACCGATGCGCATCGTGTTTTCGGGCGACATAGGCCCGGGGCACAAACTGCTGCAGGCCGATCCGCAGGGCCCTTCCGGGGTCAACTACCTCATCTGCGAAGCGACCAATGGCAACCGGGATCGCCCCGACGTGTCGCCTGAACAGCGACGCTCGATGCTCGGTGACGTCGTGCGCAGCGCTGCACGGGCGAGGGGCCCCTTGATCGTTCCCTCTTTCGCAGTGGAGCGGACCCAGGAGTTGCTAGTCGATCTTTATCTGCTCATGAAAGCTGGCGAGGTTCCAAGCGCTCCTGTGTTCGTCGATTCGCCGTTGGCCACGCGCGCCAGCGCAATATTCGAGCGACATGTTAAGGAGATCGAGCAAGGCAGGGTGCTGCGCCAGGCTTTGACTTCAGCCGAATTGCGGTTCACCGATACCGTGGAGCAGAGCAAGGCAATCAATCGCCTGACAGGCTTCTTCGTAGTGATAGCCGCTAGCGGCATGTGTGATGCAGGGCGCATACGCCACCATCTCAAGGCCAACCTTTGGCGCAAGAACGCCACCGTTATGATGGCCGGATATCAGGTCCAGGGTTCGCTGGGTAGAATACTGCTGGATGGCGCCCAGCGTGTGCGTATCCAGGGTGAAGAAATCGAAGTCAGAGCGAACATCACGCTGTTCGACCTCTACTCCGGTCACGGGGATGCTGCCGAGCTCGTGGCTTGGGTCCTGGCTCGCGGCCCTGTCGGGCAGTCGATATTCCTCACTCATGGTGAAGAGCAGGTCTTGCCGGGCTTGGAGAGCGCCTCAAGGGGTTTTTTCCGGAAAGCAAGATCATCGAGCCGCAGCTCGATGACGCGTTCCGATTGAGCATAGGCGGTTGTATGCCAGTCGATGTCAATCATGCCCGCAGACTGAAGCGGGAGAGCGTCGGCCGCCTCGACTGGCACAACGATCTCTCCAGGCTCTTGCTGGATGTGAGCGAGGCCGTAAACTCAGCGGCGGACGAACGCGGTCGAGCCAAGATCATCAGACAAATGCAGCGAGCACTCGCTGCCACGCGCGTTTAGCTACTGCAGATGGCCACAGCCGCACAGTTCGAGGGAACGAAGGGTTCAGCTGGTGATTTGGCAACCGGAGTGAGCCCGCGCGGCCTGAGCGAGGCCGAGGCGCGGATCAGATTTCTGGCCGAGGGGCCGAACGAGCTAGCCAGATCCAAACGTCGAACACCGTTGAGGATTGCCATCGAGGTTGTGCGCGAGCCGATGCTGGCGCTCCTGCTTGGTGGTGGCGCGGTCTATCTCCTGCTTGGCGATCTGCAGGAGGCATTGATCCTGCTGTGCTTCGCCACTTTGTCGATTGCAATAACCATTATCCAGGAGGCGCGCACGGAGCGCGTCCTGGAAGCTCTTCGCGATCTCACAAGCCCTCGCGCCCTGGTCGTCCGCGATGGCGAACGTCGGCGCGTTGCCGGTCGCGAGGTGGTGCATGGCGACATCGTCCTGCTTGCGGAGGGAGACCGTGTCCCCGCCGATCTGCTGCTGGACCAAAGCCGTGATCTTCAAGTTGACGAATCCTTGCTCACCGGCGAATCCGTCCCGGTGAGAAAGGTAGCCGCCATGCCGCTGGATCGGACAGCCAAACACCGCCCGGGCGGCGATGACGTCCCCGCTGTGTTTTCAGGTTCGCTTGTTGTTCGCGGCTCGGGCATCGGCGAAGTGGTGGCGACCGGAGCGCGAACGGAAATTGGGGCAATCGGACAGGCGCTGACCAGCTTGGAAAGTGAGGCGCCTCGTCTGCAAATGCAAACAAGGCACCTTGTAAGACTGTTCGCCTTGGCCGGCGCTGTCGTCAGCGCACTGGCGGTGCTGCTATATGGCTGGCTGAGAGGTGGATGGCTTGACGGGATATTGGCGGGGGTTTGTT
>NZ_RZST01000555.1:0-2241 GCF_003997575.1 Mesorhizobium sp. M1A.F.Ca.IN.022.07.1.1 | reverse complement strand
GCTTGCAATCGCGGCGTGCGGCGTGATTTCGCCGCAGACACCGCTGGCACTTGTCGTGGCGTTGATGCTGGTCGCCGGTCTGACGCGCTCGATGCAGTTCACGGCGCTCAACACGCTTGCCTTCGCGGATATCGGCGCGCCGCAGCGCAGCTCGGCCGCGACTTTGTCCAGCATGCTGCAGCAGGTGGCGATGCTGTTTGGCGTGGCCGTGGCCGCGGCGATCCTCAACCTGTCGCAGATCGTGCGCAGCGGCGCGGCGCCCAACCTAATAGACTTCAGGATCGCCTTTTTCGTGATCGGCCTGATCGGGCTGGTGGCAGCGCTGCGTTTCCTGACCCTGCCGGCCAGTGCGGGTGCAGAGGTCTCAGGCCATACCGGGCGGGACTGAAATGGGCTTGGAAGGCCGGCCTGCGCACGCCCGCGGCGGCACCGAACTTCTACGGCAAACTGTCGGGGCTCGGCACTTTTGTGCATCGCAATGACCCGGAGCTCATCGCCTCTGGCCCCGTCAAGGCGTGGAGGAATGACGGCCGCTCCGCACCGACCAGCTGGGCGGATTTTCAGACTGAGCAGGGGTCTCCCCTTCTCCACAAGAAGGGAGAAGGGAAGGTTTGCTCTCTAATCGCTGCGCCTAAAATTACGGATGCGGTCGAACAGCACCGCCAGGATGATCGCGCCCCCGATGAAAGTGCCTTGCCAAAAGGCGTTGATGCCGAGCAGGCCGAGGCTGTTGCGGATGACCTCGATCAGGGCGGCGCCGACGATGGCGCCGAACGCGGTGCCGACGCCGCCGGCGAGGTCGGCGCCGCCGATGACGGTCGCGGCAATCACCTGTAGTTCCATACCGTTGCCGAGATTGGTGGTGACAGCGCCTAGCCAGCCGGTCTGGATGATGCCGGCCAGACCCGCCGAGAGCGCTGAGATCATATAGACCGCGACCTTGATCTGGCGCACCGGAACACCGGTCAGCGTGGCCGCATGCTCATTGCCGCCGATGGCGAAGATATGCCGGCCGAACTTGGTCCAGCGCAGGATGAAGCCGGTGATCAACGCCAAAAGGATCATGTAAAGCACCGGATTGGCGATACCGAACACCCAGGCGCCGCCGCCCAGCGCCAGCAGCTTGTCGTGGTCCGGCCCGAACTGGAAGACGACGGTGTTGTTGGAGGCGACCATGGCGAGGCTGCGCGCCACCGACAGCATGCCGAGCGTCACCACGAAGGGTGGGAAACCGAGATGGGCGATGAGCACCCCGTTGAAGGCGCCGATGGCTAAAGCGGTGACGATCGAGGCCAGGATGCCGATTTCGATCGAATAACCGGCATGCATGGTGACGGCCAGCACCATCGAGCACAGGCACAGCACCGAGCCGACCGACAGGTCGATGCCGCCGGTGATGATGACGAAGGTCATGCCGAGCGCCACGATGGCGACGAAGGTGATGTTGCGGGTGATGTTGAAGAGGTTCTTCTGCGTGGCGAAAGCGTCGGTCGCGAAGGACAGGAACAGGCAGGCGAGGATAACCGCGATCACCACCCAGAAGGTCTGGTTGGCAAAGAGCCGTGAGAAGAATGTGTGCTGCTTCTGCGCGATCGTCTGGTCAAGGGTGACTGCCATTATCGACCTTTCCTGAGACGTTGGACGCCCGATCCACGCGATTACGCAACCTGTTCGATGGCGCCGGTGATCAGCCCGGTGACTTCTTCCGGCGAGCTCGAGGCGATCTTCTTGTCGGCGACTTTCCTGCCGCGCCGCATGACGATGACGCGGTCGGCGACATCGAAGACGTCGGGCATGCGGTGGCTGATCAGCACGACGGCGATGCCCTGGTCGCGCAAGTGGCGGATCAGGTTCAGTACCTCCGCGACCTGCCTGACCGAGATCGCCGCCGTCGGCTCGTCCATCAGCACGATCTTGGCTTGCGACAGCATGGTGCGGGCGATCGCCACCGCCTGGCGCTGGCCGCCGGACATCTGCTTGACGAGGTCGCGCGGCCGCGTCTCGGATTTCAGTTCGGCAAAGAGCTGGCCGGCGCGCTTGTACATCGCGGCGTAGTCGAGAATACGGAAGGGGCCGATGCCGCGGCGCAGTTCCCGGCCGAGATAGACATTGGCGGCGGCCGTCAGATTGTTGCAAAGCGCCAGGTCCTGATGGACGATCTCGATGCCGTGCTGGCGGGCCTCGGCCGGCTTGTGCAGGATCAGCTCCTTGCCGTCCATGTGCATCGGGCCGTGACTGGGG
>NZ_RZST01000554.1:0-2251 GCF_003997575.1 Mesorhizobium sp. M1A.F.Ca.IN.022.07.1.1 | reverse complement strand
GCATGACCTGCCCGATTGCCCGCGACCCGCTCTGAAAGGAAACACAATGTCGATCAACCTGCATGGCCGCTCGGTGCTTTCGCTGGACGACCTCTCGGCCGAAGAGATCCGCTTCCTCCTGAAGCTGGCTGCCGATCTCAAGGCAGCAAAGCAGGCAGGGCACGAGATACCGCGCCTTGTTCGCAAGAACATCGCGCTCATCTTCGAAAAAGACTCCACGCGCACTCGGACGGGATTCGAAGTGGCCGCCTACGATCAGGGCGCCCATGTCACCTATTTCGGTCCCACCGGCAGCCATATCGGACATAAGGAGTCCATGAAGGACACTGCGCGCGTTCTCGGCCGGATGTATGACGCGATTGAATATCGCGGCTTTGCGCAGCATCAGGCCGAGTTGCTTGCCACGCATGCCGGCGTGCCCGTCTACAACGGCCTGACGAACGAGGCGCATCCGACGCAAATTCTCGCCGACTTCATGGCGATGCGCGAGTTCACGCACAAGCATCTTTCGGACATGACCGTCACCTTCATCGGCGAGGGACGCGACAATGTCGCCCAGTCCCTGGCGGTGGGCGCCGCCAAGGTCGGCATGGACGTTCGCATAGCTTCCCCGAGAGAGCTCTGGCCAGACGAGGAATTCTGCGCCCACGTGAGAGCCCTGACGGAACGCAGTGGCGGCCGCTTTAAATTGGACGAGGACGTCAAGAGCTGCGTTGCGGGAGCCGACTTCATCTACACGGATGTCTGGCTCTCTATGGGCGAGGACAAGTCCGGCTGGCCGGAGCGCATTCGTCAGCTGACGCCCTATCGGGTGACGAGCGAGGTGATGTCGGCCAGCGGCAATCCGCACGTGAAGTTCATGCATTGCCTGCCGGCGTTCCACGACACCGAGACCGAAGTCGGTGCCTACATCGCGCGTGAATACGGAATCGACTGCATGGAGGTTTCCGACGATGTATTCGAATCGGGCGCCTCGATCGTCTTCGATCAGGCGGAAAACCGCATGCACACGATCAAGGCGCTGCTTGTCGCCACCATCGGCAACTGAGATGCTGATCGTCGCAGCTTTGGGCGGAAACGCGCTATTGCGGCGCGGTGAGCCGATGACCGCCGAGAACCAGCGCAGGAACGTCAGGCGCGCGGCGTCCGTTCTGGCGGCGCTCATTGGCGAGGGCCATTCGCTCGTCATCACGCATGGCAACGGCCCGCAAGTCGGCCTGCTTGCGCTCCAATCGGCCGCCGCATCGCAAGACGGTGCCTTCCCACTCGACGTTCTCGGCGCCGAGAGCGCCGGCATGATCGGCTACGTGATCGAGCAGGAGCTCGCCAACTTGATCCGGCAGAGGTTGTTCGCAACACTGCTGACGCAGGTGAAGGTGGACCCACGCGATCCGGCCTTTGCGCATCCGACGAAACCGATAGGCCCTGTCTATGATGAGGCGACTGCGCGACGGCTGGCAGGCGAACGCGGCTGGGCAGTTGCACCCGACGGCGACAAATGGCGCCGCGTCGTGGCCTCCCCGCGACCTATCGAGATCCTGGAAGTGGCGGTGATCTCCTATCTGGTCGAGCATGGCGTCGTCGTGATCTGCACGGGCGGCGGCGGTGTTCCTGTGGTCGCCCGCGACGACGGCAGCATGATCGGCGTCGAAGCCGTCATCGACAAGGACCTGGCGAGCTCGCTCCTGGCGCGTCAGTTGAAGGCCGAAATGCTGCTCATGCTGACCGATGTCGATGCGGTCTATCTCGGCTACGGCACACCGGACGCGCGAGCACTTCGAAAGGTCGGGGCGAAAGAATTGTCCGAGCGCGATTTCCCGGCCGGCTCGATGGGGCCCAAGATCAGCGCCGCCATCGAGTTCGTGCAGGCGACCGGCAAAACATCCGCGATCGGGCGGCTCGAAGATGCGGTGGAGATCGTCAAAGGACGGCAAGGCACCCGGTTCCAACCTTAGTGCGGGCGTGTTTGGCGTCAGGAAATCTTCGCCACTCCTATGACATAGTTCTTACCGTAGGCCGCGGCGCATTTTGGGCAGGTCGTGTAGAAGAGATACACATCGCTGGCTTTGGGATTGCGCTGGCGCGCCAGTTCAAGCATTTCCTGGTGCCAATCCCTTGCCTGCTCGAATGCCCCCTCGAATACTTTGGTGACGAAGTCGCCTGTCAGCTTAGCCATTTCCTCCTCGGGCACGGCTTTTGAAACCGAAAAAAGATGCTCGCTCGTCCAAGGTGATTGATCGCGGCTTAGAAC
>NZ_RZST01000553.1:0-2290 GCF_003997575.1 Mesorhizobium sp. M1A.F.Ca.IN.022.07.1.1 | reverse complement strand
ATCTTGAACAGCAGCGTTCCGCCGACGGCCTCCAGCGCGCCGCCGACGACTTCGGCAAATTCATCGTCGGAAACGGTTTTGGAGTCCGGCGTCAGATCGTCCAGACTTTCGGCAAGCGTGCTTTCGAGGGCTTTTTCATCGAGCTGCACGTCCATGCGAATCTCTCCATTCGCCAATCTCACCCAGCCCATTAATGAACCTTAACGGCGACGATGGCCGGATTATGGCGGGTTTCACGGGTCATTCCGCCCATCCGACCGCCTTGGACTTATGGTGGCTGGACAATCCGCCGGATCATTCCACAATGCGTGAAACAATGACGCGAAAGCGCGAAAAAGGGGAGGAGCCGAGATGCTCGGACTGATGCAGGAATGGCCGCTGCTCTGCCATAAGCTGATCGATCACGCCGAACGCCAGCACGGCGGGCGCGAGGTCGTGTCGCGCTCGATCGAAGGCCCGATCGTGCGCACCACCTTTGCCGACATCCGTCATCGGGCGCTCAAAGTAGCGCAGCGGCTGGAGCGTGACAGCTTCGGGCTCGGCGACCGCATCGCAACGCTTGCCTGGAACACCGCCCGCCACATCGAGGCCTGGTACGGCACCATGGGGATCGGCGCGATCTACCACACGCTCAATCCGCGCCTGTTTCCCGAACAGATCGCCTGGATCATGAACGACGCCGAGGACAAGGCGATCTTCGTCGATCTGACCTTCGTGCCGCTGCTGGAAAAGATCGCCGGCCAGGTCAGGTCGCTCAGGCAGGTGATCGTGCTGACCGACCAGGCGCATATGCCGCAAACCTCGTTGCCGAACGCTGTCGCCTATGAGGAATGGCTTGCCGAGGCCGACGGCGCCTTCGCCTGGAAGACATTCGACGAGAACACGGCTGCCGGCATGTGCTACACGTCGGGCACGACCGGCGATCCGAAGGGCGTCGTCTACAGCCATCGCTCGAACGTGCTGCACGCCATGATGGCCGCCATGCCCGATGCCATGGGCGTTTCGACGCGCGACGTCGTCCTGCCCGTCGTGCCGATGTTCCATGCCAATGCCTGGGGACTCGGTCAGGCCGCGCCGATGATCGGGGCCAAGCTGGTGATGCCAGGCTGCAAGATGGATGGCGCCTCGATCTACGAATTGCTCGACTCCGAAAAGGTAACTTTCAGCGCCGCTGTGCCGACGGTATGGATGATGCTGCTGCAATATCTCGAGGAGACCGGCAAAAAGCTGCCTTATCTCAACAAGGTCGTCATCGGCGGTTCCTCCTGCCCGCGCGCCATCACCGCCAAGTTCCAGGACAAATACGCGGTTGAGGTGGTGCATGCCTGGGGCATGACCGAAATGTCGCCACTCGGCACGTTGTGCACCATGAAGCCGGAATATGAAGGGCTGACCGGCGATGCCAGGCTCGATATCCAGGGCAAGCAGGGCCACCCGCCCTTCGGCGTTGAAATGAAGGTGACAGACGACGAGAACAACGCGCTGCCCTGGGACGGCAAGACCTTCGGGCGACTGAAAGTTCGCGGCCCGGCGGTCGCGCGCGCCTATTACGGCGGCGTCGGCGCCGAGCAGTTCGACGCCGAGGGCTGGTTCGACACCGGCGACGTCGCCCATATCGACGGCAGCGGCTATATGCAGATCACCGACCGCGCCAAGGATGTCATCAAATCGGGCGGCGAGTGGATCTCCACCATCGATCTGGAGAACCTGGCCGTCGGCCATCCCGATGTGGCGGAGGCGGCCGCCATCGGCGTGCCGCACTCCAAATGGGGCGAGCGCCCCCTGCTGGTGGTCGTGCGCAAGCCGGGCAAGGAGCCGAGCAAGAGCGATATCCTGACCTTCATGAGCGGCAAGGTGGCCAAGTGGTGGATGCCCGACGACGTCGCCTTCGTCGGCGAGATTCCCCACACGGCGACGGGCAAGATCCAGAAGACCACCTTGCGCCAGCAATTCAAGGAGTATCGGCTGCCGACGGATTGAGGATTGTTAAATCTTTCGGCTTCAAGGCTGGCGCAAAAAGCTCTAAGTCTCGATGCGGACTGGGGTAATGCGGCAGACGATGGCTACAATTCCTGAACGGCAGACGTCGAGGGCGGCCGGCTGGTCGCGGCGGATCGGGGCATTCTCGCTCGTCCTTTTGCTGACCGTCGTTGCCGGCTACCGGCTCGACTTTGTCGACACCCCGCCTTTCCTGTGGGTGCTGGCGCTCGTTGCGCTGCTTGCGGCGCTCGCGCTGCTGCTCGCCGGGATTGCACTGTCGAGGCTGTGGAATTTCGGCGACCGCGGCGGC
>NZ_RZST01000552.1:0-2291 GCF_003997575.1 Mesorhizobium sp. M1A.F.Ca.IN.022.07.1.1 | reverse complement strand
TCGCCGCGCTTCCAGGCAAGCAGCGGACCAAACGGCACGATGGCGAGCAGCGGCAGCATCAGCGGGCCGAACGTCAGGTCGAAGAAGGGCGCGCCGACCGAGATCTTGGCGCCGGTGATGGCCTCAAGCGCCAGCGGGTAGAGCGTGCCGACGAGCACCGTCGCGGTCGCCGTGGTCAGGAACAGATTGTTGAGCACGAGCGCGCCTTCGCGCGAGATCGGCTGGAACAGGCCACCTGCGGTCAGGGTGGAAGCGCGCAGCGCAAACAGCGCCAGCGAGCCGCCGATGAACAGCGTCAGGATGCAGAGGATAAAGACGCCGCGCGCCGGATCGGTGGCGAAGGCATGCACGGAAGTCAGCACGCCAGAGCGGACAAGAAAGGTGCCGAGCAGCGACAGCGAGAAGGTGAGGATGGCAAGCAGCAGCGTCCAGATCTTCAGCGCCGAGCGCTTTTCCATGACGATTGCCGAATGGAGGAGCGCCGTGCCGGCGAGCCAGGGCATGAAGGAAGCGTTCTCGACGGGGTCCCAGAACCAGAAGCCGCCCCAGCCAAGCTCGTAATAGGCCCAATAGGAGCCCATGGCGATGCCGCCGGTCAAAAACATCCAGGCGACCAGCGTCCAGGGCCGCACCCAGCGCGCCCAGGAGGCGTCGATGCGGCCTTCGATCAGGGCTGCGACCGAGAAGGAGAAGCAGATCGAGAAACCGACATAGCCGAGATAGAGCAGCGGCGGATGGATGGCGAGGCCGAGGTCCTGCAGGATCGGGTTGAGATCGCGGCCCTCGATCGGCGCCGGGTTCAGCCGGATGAAGGGATTGGACGTCGCCAGGATAAACAGGAAGAAGGCGGCGCCGATCATGCCTTGCACGGCCAGAACATTGGCTTTGAGCGTCGCTGGCAAGTTGGAACCGAAGACAGCGACGAGCGCGCCGAAGAAGGTCAGGATCAGCACCCAGAGCAGCATCGAGCCTTCGTGGTTTCCCCAGGTGCCGGTGATCTTGTAGATCATCGGCTGCAGCGAATGGGAGTTTTCCCAGACGCTCGCCACCGAGAAATCGGAGCCGGCATAGGCGGTGGCAAGAGCGGTGAAGGACAGCGCGGTCAGCGCAAAGCCGGTGACCGCGACCGGGCCGCCGACCGCCATCAGCCGCTGGTTGCCGGTGCGGGCGCCGACCAACGGCACCAGCATCTGCACCAGCGACAGCGCGAAGGCGAGGACGAGCGCGAAATGTCCGGTCTCAACCATTATTGGCTCTTGCTCTCCTGCCACACGCCCTTGGCTTTCAAGCGGTCGGCGACTTCCTTGGGCATATAGCGCTCGTCGTGCTTGGCTAAAACGCTATCGGCAACGAAGACGCCGTCCGGGCCGAAAGCGCCTTCGGTGATGACCCCCTGCTCCTCGCGGAAGAGGTCGGGCAGGATGCCGGTATAAGTGACCTTGACCGATTTCTGCATGTCGGTGACCGAAAAGGCGACGGTCGCGCCCTGACCGCGAACGATGGTGCCTTTTTCGACGAGCCCGCCAAGGCGAATGCGCTGTCCGGGCTGGACGGTTGCGGCGGCGAGGTCGGCGGGCATGTAGAAATACGAAGCCTTCTGGCCGAGCGCGTAGAAGGTAAGACCGGCAGCAGCGCCGAGGAAGGCCAACCCTGCGAGGATCACCGACAATCGCTTCTGCTTGCGCGTCATGGCCTACTCCGTCGCCGTCACGCCGAGGGAGGCGGCAAAGGCGGTGAATTTCTTGGCCTGCTCGCTGTCGGCGCCGAAGACGGCAACCGCGCGGCCGAGCGCGTCGCGCGCCCGGTCGGCCTTGCCGAGCACGACATAGGAACGAATGAGCCGCATCCACCCTTCCTCGTCGCGCGGATTTTGTTTCAGCCGGTCGTCGAGGCTGGCGACCATGGTCTCGATCATTGCCTGCCGGTCCTGCGGCGCCATCTGCCGCGCCGCCTCGACCTGCCCGGCATCCGGGCCGGTCGCCGGCTTGCCTGCCGCCGCCGGCGGCTCGGCCGTTTCGGCGAGCGCCTGCTGGACGGCGCGGCGCCAGGGCGAATCGGGCGCAAGCTGACCGAGCATCTTTTGCCAAGCGGCGGCGGCTTCCGCCTTCCTGCCTTCCTGGGCCAGGCCCATCGCCAGATAGAAATTGGCCTTGGCGTTGGCGGGATCGAGCTTCAAGGCCGCGTCGAAGGCGCCCTGAGCCTCGGCCGTGACGATCCCGCCGGCCGCGTTGGCGATCGCCTCGCCCAGCCCGGCCTGACGCACGGCGCTGTCGCCGTCGAGCCGGATGGCG
>NZ_RZST01000551.1:0-2300 GCF_003997575.1 Mesorhizobium sp. M1A.F.Ca.IN.022.07.1.1 | reverse complement strand
GGACAAGACGGTCTGGCAGGCAACTCGCGATGACGTTGAGACCTTCCATCGCGTCCGCCGAAGAGGCGAGTCCGGAAGCCGGATCTCGGCCGCATCATGGAACCGGTCGGTCGCGGCGATGGACAAGCTTTACGAATGGGGAGTGGGCGAGGGACTCCTATCGTCAAGCCCATTTTCGCATCGGGATATCTGGCGCCGTAGCCGCGCGCGAGGCAGTGGCCAAATTGCCGTTCGCAATGGTGCGTTCGAACGGCGCGCAAAACGATCCGATATCCGTTTCGTCACGCTCGAGGATTTCCGGAGATTTCGGGATGTCGGACTGCGTGGCCTTACTCCGGATGGAGCCGAGCGGCCTGGAACTCGCGATAGGAATGGACTTCGCAACGCGCTGTTTGCGGAGATGCTGGTGATAACCGGCTTGAGGCTCGAAGAGGCATCGTTTCTCTTGGCGTCCGAAGTCGACGCTTTGCCGGCGTTCGGTTCCTCGATCCGTCAGACATGGTTCAATCTGCCCGCAGGTCTCACCAAAGGCGAGCGAGGGCGGGCGATCCTTGTTCCTGACGGGCTGATTCAGCGGCTCCGGACCTATATTCGTGTGGAACGCGCGCATGCCGTGGCAAAGTTCAAAGCCCGTCAAGGCTGGAGTTTGATGGAGCGGCCGATCTTTGTGCGCCGGCCGGTCGCCGGCCTGGCCAGCCTTGTGCTTGCCGACGGACGAACTGTACCGCTAGAGGTCTTCTCGCCCGACGAACGGGGGCGTCTCGTCATCTGTGATCCGGACAATGCACCCGCCGAGCCGGCAGTGCTGTGGCTGACCGAGGTCGGTCAGCCGGTGCGTCCAAACTCCTGGGAGATGGCGTTCGCCCGTGCCTGCCGTCGCTGCCAGACAAACGGATTTCCGATCGACATCAGCCCACATCAACTTCGGCATACCTTTGCGGTTCATATGCTCGCGATGTTGATCCAGCGCCAGCTCGAAGGCACATCCTCGGCGATTTCCGCCGGACCCGCAGAAGGTTACCGCAGACTGCTCGGAGATCCTCTTCAGCAGGTGCAGCGGCTTCTGGGGCATGCGAGCCTGGAGACCACTTCCCTGTACCTCGACCATATCGCCACGCGCGCCGACACCGTCGACACCGCCGTCGCCGAACTGCTCGCGCTGCTGCCAAGCGGAGGCCGGCTATGAGCACCCGTCCTCGCAAGGGCCAGCCCGTCGCGTTCAGTCGCGAACTCGCCGTTTCTCCACCGGTGGAGGCGATATCGGGTCTGCGATTTAATATTCAGACGCTGGATGGCGGCGAGGTTCTGGTCGACTACGCCCATCTGGCGCCGCGCTGGCTCGCACTTGCGTTCGCACGTGCGCTGCGGCGACTTGCCGGTCTCGGCGGGCGTCTGTCCGTCAGATCGACTGTGGCGACCTACGCCCGCATCCTGCCGCTGTTTTTCGCCTATATGACAGAGACAGAAGGCGTGCCCAGTGCTCCGGAACTCCTTCAGGCGCGCCACGTCGATGGTTTCGAAGCCTGGTTGGCGGCAAAGGGCAAGTCGCCCATCCACCTGCTGACCATCCTGACGAAGGTCATCGTGGCCTTGCGAGAGGTTGCCTCTGAAGGAAGGATCACCTTCTCCGACACGCTGCGCAACCGGTTGGCCTATACGACGTTGACGCCGATGCCGGCGTCGCGTCCCCGCGATGCATACAGCCCCTACATTGCGCGTCAGCTTCGCGATGCAGCTCGTGCGGATATCGGGCGTATCTTCCAACGGTTTCGCGAGCCCAGGCCGGTTGCCACAGACTCCGATCTAAAGGTCCTGGAAGACGGCGTGCATGCGAACATCGATGCGAGAGGCATTCTCCTCCATACCGATCGTAAATATAAAGCTCTTCTGCACGCCCGAAGGGTTCGAGGTCTCTCGTCGGAGAACTTCTGTCATCAGCTTCACGGATGGCACTATCTGACGTCTCAGGACGTCATTCCGCTGATGGTGTTTCTAGCGCTCGAGACCGGTCTGGAGATCGAATGCTGCATGACCTTGACCGTCGATTGTCTTCAGAATCCCGCAAACGGCACGGTCGAGATTGCCTACATCAAGCGCCGGGCCCGTGGCGCTGAGCACAAGACGCTTCGGGTGCGCGACGGCAGTCCGCGCACGCCCGGCGGCCTCATCCGGCAGGTCGTTGCCATCACGGCTGCCGCTCGGAGACACCGACCGAGCGACAACCTTTGGCTGCATTACGGATCCGGAGGACTAAAATCCAGACTTAAGCACCCGCAATATCTCGTCGATGGGTGGACGAC
>NZ_RZST01000550.1:0-2300 GCF_003997575.1 Mesorhizobium sp. M1A.F.Ca.IN.022.07.1.1 | reverse complement strand
GCTGAAGTCGCTGGCGCTGCAGGTGGTGCGCGACGGCGAAGGCGCGCGCAAGCAGGTCGAGGTCACCGTCACCGGCGCCAAATCCGCGCGCTCGGCCAAGCGCGTCGCGCTTTCGATCGCCAACTCGCCGCTGGTCAAGACGGCGGTCGCCGGCGAGGACGCCAATTGGGGCCGCGTCGTCATGGCCGTCGGGAAGGCCGGCGAGCCGGCCGACCGCGACCGGCTGTCGATCTGGTTCGGCGACAACCGGCTGGCGCATGAGGGCGAGCGCGATCCGGCTTACTCGGAAGAAGCGACCTCGGCCTATATGAAGCGCGACGACATCCGCATCCGCGCCGACCTCGGCATCGGCCGCGGCAAGGCGACGGTGTGGACCTGCGACCTCACCAAGGAATATGTCGCCATCAATGGCGACTACCGGAGTTGATGGCACCGGTGTCGACGCATCCGGCAAGCGTGCTCGCGATCGTGCGCCGCTACGAGGCGGCGGGCTTTCGCGCCTGGCCGGCGGCGGCCGTTCACTATGACGGGACATGGTTGGTGCGGCTGACGGCGGGCCATCCGGCGAAGCGCCTGAATTCGGTCAATCCGCTCGATCCCGGCGACACGCATGCCATTGCCGAACGCATCGTGCGCGCCAGCCGTCGCTTCGAGGCTTACGGCCGGCCGCTGACCTTTCGTATGTCGCCGCTTTCGGGGCAGGTGCTGTCGACGCATCTCGACGATGCAGGCTGGAGCCGGTTCGACGAATCGGTGGTGATGCGTCTGCCGCTCAAGGAGGCGCAACTCGACGCCGCGATGGACCAGATTCCGCTGAAAGACATCAGCCGCTTCATCGGCGCGGCGATCAGGACGAACGGCTCGGACGCCTCGCTGCGAGCCGGCCTCTCGGAAGTCATCGGCGCAATCCAGCCTGAGGCGGGGCTGTTTGCGCTCGAGGACGGCAATGAGCCGCTGGCAACGCTGATCTGCGTCCACGACGGCGATCTCGCCGGCGTGTTCGAGGTCGCCACCGAAAAATCGGCGCGCAAAAAGGGCCACGGCCGCAACCTCATCCTGTCGGCGCTGAAATGGGCCAGGCTGCGCGGCGCGCGCGAAGCATGGCTGCAGGTAGAAGCCGGCAATGTTGCGGCGCTGTCGCTCTACCGGTCGCTCGGCTTCGAGGAAGTCTATCGCTACCATTATCGCCGGCGGCCGGACGCATGAGCGAGATCACGCCAGCTGGAAAGCGCCTGCTTCTTGTCGCGGCCTGCGCGCTGGTGGACGCCGACCGACGCGTGCTTCTGGCGCAGCGTCCCGAGGGCAAGCAGCTCGCCGGCCTTTGGGAGTTTCCGGGCGGCAAGGTCGAGCCAGGCGAGACGCCCGAGGAATGCCTGGTGCGCGAGCTGCATGAGGAGCTCGGTATCGAGACCGAGATCCCCTGCCTGGCGCCGCTCACCTTCGCCAGCCACAGCTATGACCATTTCCACCTGCTGATGCCGCTCTACATCTGCCGGCGCTTCCGCGGCATTGCGCAGCCGAGGGAAGGGCAGGGGCTGAAATGGGTCAGGCCGCGCCAGATGCGCGACTACCCGATGCCGCCGGCGGACGCGCCGCTGATCCAGTTCCTCATCGATCTCTTGTGATCGTCACAGCCGCTTCAGCGTTTCCACCAAAATGCTGATTTGGCGACCTCCGGCCGGAATTGCTCCAAGCTGCCGTTTGCTCCGTCTGCTCTAGGCAGCGTTAATGGAAGATTTATCTCGACATGGAAAATTGAGGCAAATCGTTCGCGCGGCGGCATGCCGATTTTGATTGGAGCCAATCCATGAGCCTCGACAGAGAATGGGACTCGATCCGGCCCGACCGCACTTTCCGCGCCGCCGATGCCGGCATGGGTATCTTGCGGATCACCCTGCTTTTCGGGTCGGCCGCGGTGGCGCTGGCTCTGATCGCGACGCCTTTCCTGGACAGCCAGCTGCGTCCGCAGGTCGCGCGCGAGAGCTTGACCGGCGGACTCGACCTAAGCAGCACCGGTTCGATCGGTCGCCGCGATACCTACACCCTGCGGCGAAGCGTGCTGCAGCCGCTGCCAAATTCCGTTTGCGTAATCCGCAACGATGGCAGCCGCTACGGCGAGTGCTAATTGGTTAATAAATTCAGCAAGAAACCGCTATTTCACCGCCCGTTAAGCTTTTGCCGTTAACCTTTCTTAACGGGTAGGCGCTATGGTTCCCGCCAAGAGGGATCGATGACCATGAAAAACCTGCTGCAGCAATTCATAGAAGATGAATCAGGCGCCACGGCCATCGAATATGGCC
>NZ_RZST01000054.1:0-22073 GCF_003997575.1 Mesorhizobium sp. M1A.F.Ca.IN.022.07.1.1 | reverse complement strand
GTAGAGGCCAAGGCAGCCATGCGAGATGCGGCCGCGCCGCTCGACGTCGGTCATCTCGACGGTCACCATGCCGGCGCCGGACATGGCCAGGTTCATCCAGTGGTGCAGATGCCAGTCGCTGGCGGAACCGTCCTCGGCCGAATACTGGCACATCGGCGCTACCGCAATACGGTTTGGAAAGGTCAGGCCGCCGAGGGTGATCGGCTGGAAAAGCGATGATGTCATGGAAACGGCTCCTGGGAGAGATATCGCTATCTAGGCAGCCGCGGCACTTCGCGCCAGACAACAGCTGGTGAAAGTCTCGCTGGACCAGTCGCTTTCCAGGATTGCGCCCGCGCCTGTTCGCCGATAACGCTTGCCGACAGCACGGAGCCAATCATGGAAGATCGCGTCCGCATCCAGTCTGAAGAAGTCCTGTCCGACGATTGGGCGGTGCTCAAGAAGACGGTGCTCGACTATCGCCGCCGTGATGGGCGCTGGGAGACGCAGATCCGCCAAACCTACGATCGCGGCGACGGCGCGGTGATCCTGCCTTTCGATCCGCAGCGCTCGACGGTGCTGCTGGTGCGGCAGTTCCGCTATCCGGCCTATGTCACCGGTCATCGCGAGCCGCTGATCGAGGCCTGTGCCGGTCTGCTCGACGAAAACGATCCGGAAACCTGCATCCGCAAGGAAGCGGAAGAGGAGCTCGGCTATCATTTGAAGAACGTTGAGCGGCTGTTCGCGCCCTATATGAGCCCCGGGAGCGTGACGGAACGGCTCTGGTTCTTTACCGCGCGCTATTCGCCGGCCGACCGTATTTCCGACGGCGGCGGAGCTCCGGAAGAGGGCGAAGACATCGAGGTGCTGGAAATGCCGCTCGACGAGGCGCTGGCCGGCATCGCCGACGGCCGTATCGTCGACGCCAAGACCATCATTTTGATCCAGCACCTGAAGCTCAATCCGATCAAGGGTTGAGTGGCCTGCCACCCGAAGCGAGGAGCGAAGGGTGGTGCGGACGACGGGAATCGAACCCGTACGATCAGAGATCGAGGGATTTTAAGTCCCTTGCGTCTACCAATTCCGCCACGTCCGCGCGCCGCGATTTCAAGCACTTGGGCCGACACGAGTCCAGCCTTGTGGGCGGGATGGCACCGTATTGCCACCGAATATTGCTCTTCCGCATCGGTTCTCATCGCAACTGGACCGGCTATGGCTCGCCTTCCGGGCCGCAGAAGACCAGCGCAGGGCGCGCTGTTAACCCTTCTCCACGACGGTGAGAGCGTCAGTCTCGCTGTTCCCGTTCCACGGGAACGTCTGCTGTTCGATGACGGTCAGCCCTGCACGCGCGCTGACATGCTCGACAAATCCCTTTGGCATGAAATTCCGCCAATCGGGATTTTCCTTGAAGGATGCGGTTGGATTATCCGAGTAGTTCGAATGATGAAGGAGAGCTCGTCCCCCCGGTTTCAAGACGGAGGCGACTTCCATGATGTAGGACGCCACGGTCAGCGGTTCGAAATGAACCATCGAGTCGTAGCTGAAAACGGAGGAAAAGCGCCCCTTTTCAAACGGTAGACTCTTGCCGTCCGGTGAAAGCGTCACGGTCACATGAGAAGCGCTTGAAAACCGTTTCCTAGCCAATGCAGTGGCATCGACCGAAGTATCGATCAACGTCAGTCGCCTGCAACGGCCGACGATCTGCGCCGAATGACGTCCGGCACCGCTGGCTATTTCGAGCACATCATCCAAGTTCAAATATCGCTCAAAAGCTTTGCGAAAGCGGCTCGCCGGTGCCCAAAACCAAGCCACCAACTCAGGGTTTTCGTATTTCTCAAAGTACTCATAATCGGAGGCGCCAAAACTACGCCACGTATCGACGATTGCTTCGTGCGCAGCGTCAGGCTCAGTCATAAGCCTTCCCCCCTCTTTCTTTTTGGCCGCACATTTTAGAGGGATTGGCCGTCAAAGGCAAAGGAGGCGCACGCAAGCTGGCTTGCCAAGGGGAGCAGCTATCCGCTTCATGGCTTCCGCAGTTCTCACCCCGGCACCGCCGCCGTACTCGGGAATGAAGTCGGCGCCGGCCGCTTCGAGAGCTGCTTATAGGGCGGACATCAAATAACCCGGTGGGTCGACTCTGTTTTGATCCCGCGGTCGCCGGCCACCTTCGTTCCGTGCTGCTCCGCAAATCAGAATTTGTAGCTGAAGCTTACGCCCAGGGTATGGAGCTTCAGGTCCTGATCACGATCGGAGAAGTCGTCCGGGACGTCGAAATGCTCCTTGCCGAAATCGTAGTAACGGTATTGGGCGCCGACGACGATGTTGCTGCTCAGCGCATAGTCGACCCCGGCGCCGATCGTCCAGCCGGTGCCGGTGCGTGTCTTGGCGAAGCCGCTGCCGCCGACGTCTTGCGAGGTCTCGATACCGGCGAAGGCGACGCCCCCGACGCCATAGATCAGCCAGCGATCGACCGCCAAGCCGGCTTCGGCATTGATCGATCCCAGCCATTTGACCTCGGTGCCGACGGCATTGCCAGGGTCGAGCAAGGCCGAAGCGTCGATCGAGGCATAGTTGAGCTCAGCGCGCGCGCCGATCACCGCCTGATTGAACTGCCAGAGGCCGGCGACATGGCCGCCGACGAAGCCGCCGTCGACATCGGGAGAAGCGGCGAACGGCTCGCCTTCCGTGCCGGAGATGTCAGATGAGCCCCAGCCATAGCCGGCCTGCAGGCCGGCATAATAGCCTGTCCAATCGAAGCCCGGCGCAGTCATGGGCAGGTCGGCGATCGCGTCCGCGGCCAAGGCCGGCCCGGACAGCAGGGCGAAAAAGCCGGCACTGGCAAGTGTCAGGCGACCCATCGAGCGCTCCGAAATGGCGGTTTCGAAAACTTCTCGGTGCAACCTAGCGTTATTCGCCCGAAAACGGAATTGTATTCCTGCAACAGTGGTTTACTTCGGCGGGTTGCGCACGCGATCCTCCAGGTCGCGCTGGTTCTCCTCGGGAGTGGCCAGCCGCGTGAAAGCATATTCGGCTAGTAACGAACCGGATGAAGATGGCGATCGGCGCGGCCCATGCCCAGAATGAATGCAAGGTGAAGAAGGCCAGGCCGGCGCTACATGCCGACAGCATGAAAATTGCGAACCGGATCGTTTTTGCCATCTCTTCTGCAACCCAAATAGCCGGAGATCCAGTCTAGGCGAGATTTCGCCCTGCTGCCGGAGAGATCTGTCGGGAACCGGTCCTGCCTTAAAAACAAAGCAGTTTTGCCAACTGGTCAAAACCGCGCCAGCTTGGCACAGTCGGGCAAACAGGAGTTTCTTCATGGCGAGCCGCACCAATCCGACGAAACCCAAGCCCTGGACCGAAGTGGCGACGCAACTGGTCGACGTCGCGATGGGGCGCCGGGCTGCCGATCTCGTGATCCGCAACGGGCGCTGGGTGAATGTCCATTCGGGCGAGATCATTCCGGGCACCGACATCGCCATCGCGGCCGGACGTTTCGCCTATTGCGGGCCGAATGCCGGCCACACGATCGGGCAGGGGACCAAGGTGGTCGATGCGGGCGGCCGCTATCTGGTGCCCGGCCTCTGCGATGCGCACATGCACGTCGAAAGCGGCATGGTCACGGTGACGGAATTCTGCCGCGCGGTGATCCCGCACGGCACCACCTCGATGTTCATCGATCCGCACGAGATCGCCAATGTTCTGGGCCTGCCGGGCGTTCGGCTGATGCATGACGAGGCGGTCGCGATGCCGATCAACGTCCATGTGCAAATGCCGTCCTGCGTGCCTTCGGCGCCCGGCCTGGAGCATGCCGGCGCGGAGCTTACGGTCGCAGACGTCGCCGAGGCGATGACCTGGGAGAATATCATCGGCCTTGGCGAAGTGATGAATTTCCCGGGAGTCGCCGCCAACGATCCGGTGATGTCGGGCGAGATCGCCGAGACGGTGAAGGCCGGGAAGACCGTCGGCGGCCACTATGCCTCGCGCGATCTCGGGTTGCCATTCCACGGCTATGCCGCCGGCGGCGCCGAGGATGACCATGAGGGCACGCGCGCCGAGGATGCGATCGCCCGCGTGCGCCAGGGCATGAAGGCGATGCTGAGGCTGGGGTCCGCCTGGTACGACGTCGCTGCGCAGATCAAGGCGGTCACCGAAGGCGGCATCGACCCGCGCAATTTCATCCTGTGCACCGACGACAGCCATTCCGGCACGCTGGTGCATGAGGGTCATATTGATCGGGTGGTGCGGCACGCCATCAGCCAGGGCCTGAAGCCGGTGACGGCGATCCAGATGGCGACGCTCAACACCGCCCAGCATTTCAGGCTGGAACGCGAGGTCGGTTCGATCGCGCCGGGGCGGCTGGCGGATCTTTTGATCGTCTCCGATCTTGCCCAGATGACGATAGACGAGGTCTATGGCCGCGGCGTCAGGCTGGCGAAAGCCGGCAAGCTCGAGATCGACATTCCGGCCTATGATTATCCCGGAACGGCGAAAAACACGGTCAAGCTCGGCAAAAGGCTCAAGGCGTCTGACTTTGACATCGCCGCGCCACAGGGTGCCAACGAGGTGCGGGCGCGGGTGATCGGCGTGATCGAGAACCAGGCGCCGACCAGAGCGCTCGAGGCCGACCTGCCCGTCGAGGACGGGCTGGTCGTCATGGATCGCCGCAACGACATTTGCCAGATCGCCCTGGTCGAACGCCACAGGGGCACGGGCGGCGTCACCAACGCCTTCGTGTCGGGCTTCGGCTATGTGGAAGACTGCGCGATGGCCTCGAGCGTGGCGCATGATGCGCACCACATCATCGCCGTCGGAACCAACAAGGAGGACATGGCTTTAGCCGTCAACCGGCTGAGCGAGGTCGGCGGCGGCGTCGTGCTTTACTCCAAGGGCAAGGAACTGGCGCTGGTGGAAATGCCGATCGCTGGGCTGATGTCGGACGAGCGCGCCGAGATCGTCGCGGCCAAAGCCGAGCAGTTGACGGAAGCGATGCGCAAGGTCGGCTGTTCGCTCAACAACGCCTACATGCAGCATTCGCTGCTGGCGCTGGTCGTTATCCCTGAGCTCAGGATTTCCGATGTCGGACTTGTCGATGTGACGTCGTTCCAGAAGGTCAATCTGTTCGTCTAGCATGTGCCGATGTTCGGGTGAGGTCAGCCTGACCGAACCTCGACACGCCCTAACCGGTGCTCAGCCGCCGGTGGCGATCGTCAGCACCCTGAACGGCGTGGTGATGACCACCTCGGCGACCGAGCCGACCGCCTTGCCGAGACCCTGACCGATATTGTTGAGCTGCGTTGGATCCGGCTCGTCGGAGGCAAGACCGGCAGGCGTGCGCAGCCGATTGCCGAGCAACTGTACCAGGATCGGATTGTCGGCGAATTTGGCATGGTTCAACCGGTCTCCGCCCTTGGTTCGGGTCAGATCGACAACCGTCACGCCGTAGTTGGCGAGATCAGCCGCGTTGTCGTAATCGCCAACGCGCGGCTTTTCGCCGGAAATGAAGCTGGACAGCTTCAGCGCCCGGTCGTCGCCCGAGAGCAGGATGGCGAAAGGCTTGTCGGGCTTGCCGTAGCGGATCATCTGCTTCTTGAAGACATCGACGTCGATGTCAGGCGAGGCGAGGATGACGTAGCCGAGCTTGCCGTTGAGATCGCGGTCGCCGGTGATGGCGAGCTGGCGCAAAGCTTCCATCGTCAGCCAGGTCCCCATCGAATGGGCAATGATGTCAATGCTTTTGGCGCGTGACTTGGCAAGCATCCTCAGTGTCGCTTCCAGGTCGTCGCGCGCGGCGGTGGAGCTGTCCTTGTCATAAATGTAGCCGGTTGTCTTGCCGCTCGACGCCCACGAGAACAGCACCGGTGTGCCCGGATAATTCGTGTCGTGCGCGATCTGCGTCAGGCGGTAAACGCCATCGTCGAAGCCGTTGTTGAAGCCGTGCACGAAGACCAGGGCGCGGTCGCCGCGTATGGCAATATCGGTGCCGACCGCCTTCGCGAATTGCGAAGCGTTCCCATAGTGGACGACATCGGTTGCGGTGAACTGCCTGGCCGGAATGCTGTCGGCCGAACCCTTGGCGCGCTCGATCGCGCCAACCTGGTGGGTCTTTGGAACCGTGACATCGACGCGCGCGTAGCTGGTGGTCAGCGAACGGTCGCCGTCGAAAACCTGCCGCGGGTCCTTGGTCGCCTGCTGCCGGGTCGTGGCGACGAAGATCTCGTGCTTGGCCGCAATTTCGGATGCAGGCGCGGTAACGGCCTTCCGATTGAGCAGGTCATGCGCGTTCTGCCCGGCGCAGCCCGTCAGGGCGAGCGTGATGGCAAGGCCAAGGACGATCTTCCAACGAACGATCACCCGGGATCCCCCAAGGGCGGCAAACCTCTCGGGCTCCTTCGATAAAGCCAGCGAGCGGTCTGGTCCAGTTCAAAGTCCGTGCAGGGCGGCACCCGCGTGAACACGGTTATTGAGTGGCGAGCTGGCTGATCCGGTCGGTGACGTCGCGGTCGCTGGCAAAGCCGTCGTCCTGGCGCAGCCGCTGGCCGATCATCTTCACCAGCATCGGGTTGTCGGCGAATTTGGTGTGGTTGAAGCTGTCGTTGCCCTTCACCTTGGAGAGGTCGACCACCGTGACGCCGTAGGAGGCGAGGTCGGCCGCGTCCCTGTAGTCGCCGACGCGCGGCCGTGCACCGGCAATCAGGCCGGAGAGCCGGAGAGCGCGGTCGTCGTCCGACAGGAGCAGGATGAACGGCTTGTCGGGCTTGCCGTAGCGGCGCATCTGGCTCTTGAAGACATCGACGTCGATGTCGGGCGAGGCCAGGAGAACATCGCCGAGCTTGCCGCCGAGGTCGCGGTCACCGGTGATGGCGAGCTGTCGCAGTGTTTCCATCGTCACCCACGTCCCCATCGAATGGGCGACGATGTCGATGCGGCGCGCACCGGTCTGCGCCAGCATTCTCAGCGTCACTTCCAACTGGTCGCGGGCGGCGGCGGCACTTTCCTTGTCATAGACATAGTCGGTGGTCTTGGCGCCCGAAGCCCATGAAAAAAGCACCGGCGTGCCGGGATAGCCGGAATCGTGAACGATCTGGGTCAGACGGTAGACGGCATCGTCGAAGCCGGTGTTGTAGCCGTGGACGAAGACCATGACGCGGCCGCCGCGGGCGTCGATGTCGGCATTGAGCGCGCTGGAGAATTTCGGCTGCGTGTCGTAGCCGACGACCTCGGAAGCCATGAAATATTTGGTCGGATCGTTCGACGTCCCGCGCGAGCGACGCTCGATCTGACCGGTCTCATGAACCGGCGGGACGGTGACGTTGACGCGGGCGTAATTGAGCGTCGCCGAGCGCTCGCCGTCGAAAACCTTGTTCGGGTCGTCTGAGCGCTTGCGGGTGGTGGCGATGAAGATCGAATGGTTGCCGGCGATCTCGGTCGCCGTCGTCGGCACCACGACGCTGCCCAGGATTTCCTGTGACGGTCGTCCCGCGCAGCCTACAACCAGCAAGGCCAGGGCAATGATGCAAATCGTCTTCAAATGCACGTCGAAACTTCCATTCCGGCCGCAATTGGCCATCTGCCTCCGCGAAATCTCCCGGACAGGGGAAGTGCGGCGGAAGTAAGTCGTGTCCAGCGGAAATTTGATCGGCGGGTGCCAACGGCCTTGGCACTGTTGCGCGAAAACCAAAGTGGCGGCAGCAGGCCGGCGAGCGGCTGCATCGGTGGCCGCGAAAACCAAACTATGCAATAGGCTTGGGCTGCGAACCACATGGTCTCGGAGCCGGTTGCCTCATGAACAGTTTTTCTTCCCGCGTCGCAGGCGCCGCGGAGGCGATCCGCGGGATCTTTCCGGAAACGCCGCTGCAGGAGAACGACTACCTGTCGAAAAAGACCGGCGCCCGCATCCTCCTGAAGCGCGAGGACCTGACGCCGGTCCGCTCCTACAAGATCAGGGGCGCCTTCAACTTCTTCCGCAAGGCGCTCGCCGCCGGCAACAATGCCGAGCTGTTCGTCTGCGCCTCGGCGGGCAACCACGCGCAGGGCTTTGCCTTCGTCTGCCGCCATTTCGGCAAAAAGGGCGTGGTGTTCATGCCCGTGACGACGCCGCAGCAGAAGATCGACAAGACGCGCCTTTTCGGCGGCGATTTCGTCGAGATCAGGCTGGTCGGCGACTTCTTCGACGATTGCTATCGCGCCGCCTTCGAGTTCACAGAAGCCGCCGGCGCGCATATGGTGCCGCCCTTCGACCACAAGGACATCATCGAGGGGCAGGCGACCGTTGCCTATGAGATCGCAGCCCAGATGCCGGGCGGACGCATGCCCGACATCGTCATGCTGCCTGTGGGCGGAGGCGGCCTGGCTGCAGGCGTCACCCACTATTTCGCCGACCAGCAGCGTGAATTGCGCTTCGTATTCTGCGAGCCGGCGGGCGCGCCTAGCCTTAGCGAGAGTCTCGCCGGCGGCAAGCGGATCAGGCTCGCCAAGGTCGACAACTTCGTCGATGGGGCGGCGGTGGCTGAAATCGGCCGCGAGCCGCTGCGCCATCTCAAGGAATTCACCGCCGACGCGGTGCGCCTTGTCCCGGAAAACCGGCTTTGCGCGACGATGATCGAGATGCTCAATGTCGAGGGCGTGGTGCTGGAGCCAGCCGGCGCATTGGCGATCGACGCGCTCAAGGATTTTTCCCGCAAGGAGATGAGGGGCAAGACCATCGTCGCGATCGTCTCGGGGGGCAATTTCGATTTCGAGCGCCTGCCGGACGTCAAGGAACGAGCGCTGCGTTTCGAAGGGCTAAAGAAGTACTTCATCATCCGCTTCCCGCAGCGGCCGGGCGCATTGCGCGATTTCCTCGAAATGCTCGGCCCGGACGACGACATCACGCGCTTCGAGTATCTCAAGAAGTCGGCGCGCAATTTCGGCTCGGTGCTGATCGGCATCGAGACCAAGGACCGGCGCAATTTCGATCTGCTGAAGGCCAATTTCGACGCCGAGGGCGTGCAGTATCAGGACATCACCGACAACGAGACGCTCGCGGGGTTCATCATATGAGCGGGCCAAAAACGGGCGACAAAGGAACGGTGTTCGTAGCCCTGTTTTCCGGCATCAATGTCGGTGGCAACCGCATCGTCAAGATGGCGGAGCTGAGGTCGTTCTTCGAAGACCTCGGCTTCACCGATGTATCGACCTACGTGCAAAGCGGCAACGTCGTGTTTCGTGCCAACAACAGCGATGCTGCGGCGCTGACCAAAGCACTCGAAGCGGCCGTCGAGAAGAAATGGGGGTTCAATTCCCGCATCATGGTGCGCAATACCGGCTGGTTCGAGCGCCTGGTGAAGGACAATCCCTATCCGGAGGTTGCGGGCGAGCCTACCAAGCTGCATGCCTATGCGTTGGAGCGAGAGCCGACCGCGGAAGAGGCGAAGCGGCTGGCGGAAAAGTGTGCCGGCCCAGAGCGCTTCGAGATCAAAGGCGACGTGCTTTATCTGCATGCGCCGGAAGGGCTTGGCAAATCGGTGTTTGCCAATCTTATTGGGCGAACGCTCAAGGTGCCGGGCACGGCGCGCAACTGGCGCAGCGTGCTTGCGCTGCTCGAAATGGCCAGCAAGGCCGCCGGCTGACGCTCAATTCTTTCAGGCAGCCTTCTGCCAGTCGAAGGTCAGCTCCTCGCGGAAGGCGAAGCGCTTGATGTGGTCGGCGACCACGGTTTCCAGCCGCTCGAGCGAGGCGGCGTCGTCAGCGGCGACCGCGATGTGGAGAGCCTTGTCGTCTGCATCCATCACGGTGCGGCCGAGCGAGAGCTGGATGGCGCCGTGATGCGGGTCGAATTCGACCGGGAACTTGTGCGCCCAGTGCTTGCAGAGCTGCTGCAGATAGCGGCTGGCGTTTTCAGTGGCGACGTCGGCGCGGCTGGTCGGCATGAAATTCTCCCGGCGGATCAAGAAAAGCGCCAGCCTGATCTGGCTGGCGCCACAAGCGCTTAGATAGGCGCGATCCGGCAAAACGCCATAGACCGGCCGGTCAAATCCCCGGGAGGGGCAGGCGCCTACCAGCTTCCCGTATTCGACATCGAGGCCCATGGCTCCGCCTTTGCCTTGGCCGGGCCTTTCTGCAGCAGCTCGATGGAGATGCCGTCCGGCGAGCGGATGAAGGCCATGTTGCCGTCGCGCGGCGGCCGGTTGATAGTCACGCCATTGTCCATCAGCTTCTGGCAGGTGGCGTAGATGTCGTCGACCTCATAGGCGAGGTGGCCGAAGTTGCGGCCGCCTTTGTACTCCTCCGGATCCCAATTGTAGGTCAGCTCGACCAGCGGCGCCTTCTCTGCAATGCCGCTTTGCTCGTCATCGGGCGCGGCGAGGAAGATCAGCGTGTAGCGTCCCTGCTCGTTCTCGTAGCGACGCACTTCCTTGAGGCCGAGCTTGTTGCAGTAGAAATCGAGCGATTGATCGATGTCGGCGACGCGGACCATTGTGTGAAGATAGCGCATATCGGATTCCTCGCGGCGTTACGTTTGCGGCGCACCATAGGAGCCGCTCCGCCAAAGGGCAATCGTCCGACAAATCCGATGGAGGGATCGATTTCAGCCGCCCCTTTGCGCTTCAGGCCGCGCCGGTAAACAACAATTGAGGCTTTCCGGTGCTCAACGGTGAAAAAAGGCACGTCAGGTCTTGCACACCCCGGAAGCCGCAGTGTTAATCTGATGGCAAGAATCACTAGCGGTTGCAGTTGGAAAAGGGGGCGTTCTTATGGGGGAAAAAGCCTCTTTCACGAGGCGGGACGGAAGCCTTGACGACGCCTTGACGCGAGACAGTGGCGGCGACTCCGCCGGGCTTGTCGAAATCGCCGGCGCTATCAAATGGTTCGACGTGGCCAAGGGCTACGGCTTCATTCTTCCGGACGACGGCGTCTCGGGTGATATTCTCCTCCATGTGACATGTCTTCGAAGAGATGGCTTTCAGACCGCGCTGGAAGGCGCGCGCGTCGTCTGTCTCGTCAAGCAGGGCGAGCGTGGCCTGCAGGCGTTCCGGGTTCTTTCCATGGACGCCTCGACAGCGGTGCATCCGGCCGAGCAGGAGCAGCGCACGCATGTCACCGTGACTGCCGAGAGCGGGCTCGAGCGGGCGCTGGTGAAGTGGTTCAACCGCACCAAAGGCTTCGGCTTCCTGACCCGGGGCGAGGGCACCGAGGACATCTTCGTCCATATGGAGACGCTGCGCCGCTACGGCATTACCGAGCTGAGGCCCGGCCAGGTCGTTCTGGTCCGTTTCGGACGCGGCGACAAAGGCCTTATGGCCGCCGAAATACACCCCGATATGGGCACCTTGCCGGTCTCGCATTAAAGCGCGGCCCGACGCACTTTATTTTTTGCTTGATGCAGGTTCGCCCAAAACCCCTTGGCAGTTTTGGGCGACATGCATCGGGCTCTGTCGATACGATCGGGATGCCCTGCCCGGTGCAAGGCCGTTCCTGTCCAAAAACCAGTTCCACTCGCTCGGATCATGGTCTAGGACAGGGCCTGGACGAGGTATCACATGGCTCATCGCAACTGGCTGACCGCAGGCACGCTTTGCGCCGCCATCGCTCTGGCCGCCATTTTCAGCGCCTTGAGACCGAGTTCGGCGGACGGTCAGGCGATGATGCTGCCTGCCGATCCGACGCCGCTCGTCGCGATCACCGGCTCCGGCAAGCATTCCTTCTCAATCGAGATAGCCGACAGCTCGGAAGAACGCGAGGCCGGGCTGATGTACCGCAAGGACATGGCCGACGATCACGGCATGCTGTTCGTGTTCGAGCGGCCCGCTGAGGTGAATTTCTGGATGAAGAATACACCGATGCCGCTCGACCTGGTCTTTATCGGCCAGGACGGCAGGATCAAGGCCGTCAAGCGTGGCGAACCGGAATCGGAGGCGATCATCTCGCCCGGACAGCCGGTAAGCTTCGTGCTTGAGCTGAAGGCGGGAACGGCCGCCAAGGACGGTCTGAAGGACGGCGATCTCCTGCGTCACCCAGCGATCGATAAGACCTCGGGCGCCGGCTCCAACTGACCGCGGCTGCACCAGATGCAATATTTTTCCCATGACGGCTTCGAACTCGCTTACCTCGACCGCCGACCGGCGTCCGGTCAGGGCGATCCGGTGCTGATGATCCACGGCTTCGCCTCCAGCCACTACGTCAATTGGGTCTCGCCGGGCTGGTTCAAGACGCTGAACGACGCGGGGTACCGCGCCATCGCCGTCGACAATCGCGGCCACGGTGCGTCGACGAAGAGCTACCAGGAGGCGGACTACACGCCGGCCAAGATGGCCTCGGACGCGGCCGCGCTGCTCGATCACCTCGGCATCGAGCACGCCCATGTCATGGGCTATTCGATGGGCGCGCGGGTATCCGCCTTCATGGCGTTGTCCAATCCGGACAAGGTGGCGACGCTGGTGTTCGGCGGCCTCGGCATCGGTCTTGTCGACGGCGTCGGCGACTGGGATCCAATCGCCGATGCGCTTCTGGCCGAGGATCCTGGTACGATCAGCCATGCGCGCGGCGGCTCGTTTCGCGCCTTCGCCGACCAGACGCGCAGCGACCGCCGGGCGCTGGCCGTCTGCATAGTCGGCTCACGCGCGTCAATGAGCGAGGACGATGTCGCGCGGATCGCCCAGCCGACCCTGATTGCCGTCGGGACCAAGGACGACATCGCCGGCTCGCCCGACGAGCTTGCCGCGCTGATGCCCCACGCAGAGGCTTTTCGCATCGAGGCCCGCGACCACATGCTCGCCGTCGGCGACAAGAGCTTCAAGCAGCGCGTGCTGGAGTTCTACGCCGAAAATCCGCTCTGACCCATACCGTCCGCTGCGGGCGACGACGCGTCTAAAGCAGGTTGCGCGAAACGCGACCTGCTTTTGACCTTTGCGATGTCCTTTTCCCGAAACTGGAAGCACTTCGGGGAGAATGCTTTAGACTAGCCGCGCGTTCTCCTGTCGGCGATGGATTTCGCCATGACGCAAAGCAGCTCGAACATCATGGTCGCGCCGGCAAGCGCCGTCATGCCGCCAATATCAAAAGGAGGCGCGACCTCGACGACGTCGGCTCCGGCGAAATTCAATCCGTCGAGCAATCGAACCAACTCCTGCACCTCGCGGGTGGTGAAGCCGCCGAGCTCCGGCGTGCCGGTGCCAGGGGCCATCGACGGATCGATGCAATCGATGTCGAAGGTCACGTAAGTGAGGCTGTCGCCGACAAGATCGCGTGCTTCCTGCATGACGGAAGCGGTGCCGCGTTTGACGAACTCTTCCATATATACGATGCGCACGCCCTGAGCGGTCGCCCAGTCGTGTTCGCCCGGCTCATAGATCGAGCCTCGAATTCCGATCTGAATAACCCGCTTCGGGTCGAGCAGCCCTTCCTCGATCGCGCGGCGAAAGGGCGTCCCGTGTGTATAGGGATTATCGCCGAAGTAGCGGTCGTTCGTGTCGGAATGCGCGTCGAAGTGAATCATGCCGACGGGTTCCTTGCGGGCGATGGCGCGCAGCACCGGCAAGGTCGTCAGATGATCGCCGCCGGCGGCCAAAGGAAGAGCGCCGTCAGCAACGATGGCGGCAATGCCGTCCTCGATGCGCTTCAATCCGTCGAGCAAGTTGATCGGATTGACCGAGAGGTCTCCCACATCGGCGACATTGGCAATGCTGAACGGCTCGGTTCCCGACACGTGGTGGACGCGGCGCATCAGGCTCGACTGGTTCCTGATTTCGCGTGGACCGTGGCGGGCGCCGGCCCGATTGGTCGTGCCGCCATCCCAAGGAATCCCGACAAGGGCAATATCGAGCCCCTTCGCGTTCGGCACCGCCGGCAGCCGCATGAAGGTGGAAAGCCCGGCAAATCGCGGCACCTGGGCGGCGTCGACGGGTTGGAAGAAGTTGTTTTCCATGGTTTCGGTCATCCCAGAGGCGTTCACGTTCGGCGTGGCGATCAGGTCTGTTGAGACTGGTCTTGCAGGACCTGCAGCGATCGGACCAGATTTTCCCTGGCCCGAGCCTCGAACCGATCGCGAAACGATTGTGTGTTGAAAATATGCGGACGGGCCAGGAAGCTCGTCAGGACAGCCGTGCGGCCGGCGCGCCAGATCGGTTCCTCGACCCAGCCATATTCGCGCCGGACCGCCTTCTCGTAGGCGTCGAAGCGGTTCGGGTCGGCACCGAGGATCGCGAGGTCCATGTCGAGGAAAAGGGCGGCATCACTCGCGGCACCCTCATCTTCGAGCGGCGGCAACTGGTGCGTGGCGGTGGCGCTGATCATGGCCAGAATCCGGGCAAGCCGGGCCGGGTCGGTGCGGCCGGAGAGCTTCCTTTCTGCGAGCACCGCGCTCTTTGCCTCGTTGTCCTTGGCGCGGCTGTCATAGACCGCGTCATGGAACCAGATCGCCGCTTCGACTGCTTCTGGATCGTCAAGAAGGTGCCGGTGTTCGGCTGCCAACGCCAGCATCGCTTCGATGTGAGGCAAGCCGTGATAGTCGCGATCCGCGGTCTGATAGAGCGCGGCAAGCTCGCTTTTCAGCGCATCGTCGATCAAGGGTTCGTTTTCCATCGCCGCTTGAATCTCGGTGAACCAAGTTCATTTGACAAAGCACTAAGGAAAATTGAGTTCAACCGTGTTATGATCTGGCCTATATGTGCCGCCGGATGAATGAGCAGGCCGGAGACCGTCGATGAACAGCGTTACGATAGCCCGCCCCAGCATGGTGCAGCCAGTCGACCCGATCTGGCGCGCGATCAGGGATGAGGCGATGGAAGCGGTAAACCGCGATCCGTTGCTGGCTGCTTTCCTCTATTCCACCATCCTCAACCAGGAGAGCCTGGAAGAAGCGGTCATTCACCGCCTGGCCGAGCGCCTGGCGCATCAGGATATCGGCTCCGACCTCATCCGGCAGACCTTCAAGGCCATGCTTGCCGACGATCCGGAGTGGAGCACGACGGTCCGCGTCGACATCCAAGCCTATTACGATCGCGACCCTGCATGCGACCGCTTCATCATGCCGGTGCTTTATTTCAAGGGTTTTCATGCCATCCAGACGCACCGTTTGGCGCACTGGCTGTGGAACCAGGGCCGCAGAGACTTCGCGCTCTACCTGCAGAGCCGCTCGTCCTCGGTGTTCCAGACCGATATCAACCCGGCCGCCCGCATCGGCAAGGGCATTTTCCTCGATCACGCCACCGGCCTGGTGGTCGGCCAGACCGCCGTCATTGAGGACGACGTCTCGATCCTGCACGGCGTGACGCTGGGCGGCACCGGCAAGGCCAGCGGCGACCGCCATCCGAAGATCCGCCGCGGTGTGCTGATCGGTGCCGGCGCCAAGATCCTCGGCAACATAGAGATCGGCCATTGCTCGAAGATCGCGGCCGGTTCGGTGGTGCTGTCGCCCGTGCCGCACAACAAGACGGTCGCCGGCGTGCCGGCGCGTGTCGTCGGAGAGACCGGCTGCGACCAGCCTTCGCGACAGATGGACCAGCTCCTGCCCTCGCAGACGATGGACCACGTCGTCAGCTTCGACATCTGATTCTGCGGTCATCGCCAGCGGCCGGAGTCCGGTCGCCACTCCAGGCGTCGGTTGTTATGCTGCCGGCTTGCCTTTACATCGCCATCGTCGGCGTGTCAGAAGCGCGTTCCAACGAACAGCCGCATTCGGAGAAGACCTTTGAAGCCAGACGAAATCAGAAAGCTGGACGCCTACTTCAAGCGCGTCTTCCAGAATCCCAAGCTTCAGGTGAAGGCGCGCCCGCGCAAGGAAGACTCTGCCGAGGTCTATGTCGGCGACGAATTCCTCGGCATCGTCTTCAAGGACGAGGACGACGGCGACTATAATTTCTCGATGGCGATCCTCGACGTCGACCTGGCCTAAGCCGGCTTTCCGGCCGGGCTCGCCATGCCGCCCCGGTCGGAAACACCCCTGCGTGATTTTCCGGCTAGTCCACGCAGTGCCGCGGGATATGCACCCGCCGCCAGTCGGTCGAGCCTTCCCGCACCACCACCCGCCGCGCAACCCTCCGGTATGAGGGCGCGATTTCGGTGATGCGCCGCTCTCCTGGCCGCACCAACACTTCGCGGGCGACGCCTTCGTATTCGGCCGGAAGGACGACGCGCCGGACGCGCTCCGGCTCGACGATGACCGTTTTGGCAACCCGCGCGTAGCGCGCCTTACGCCACACCTTGCATAGCACCTTGCGGCCGTGGATGACCCGCCATTCCCAGGCATAGCCGCCGTCATCCACCTTGACCGTGTGATAGACGGTGCGCGTCACGGCCGGCACGACTTCATAGCTGATGCGAGGCGTGGCGATCTGTTCGATGCTTTCGGTCGTGCCGTAGATCGGCGGGTCATAGTGGACGAGCTGGCCGCCGGGGCTCTCCATCACGTCTTCATAGACCGTGTCGTAGATCGCCGGCCGATGCACCGGCTCGTAGCATTCGAACGTGCGGCCGCCGGCCGCGGCCTGCGACACGGCGGCAAGCATTGCGAGGCTGGTCGAGGCGAGCGATGCGGCACCCTTGCGAAGGGAGCTCTTGCAAAAGGAACTCGTGCAAAAGGAACTCTGGCTGAACATGACGTTCCCCCGTTGAAAAAAGGACGCCGGTTCAACGCGGGAGCGTATCGGAAGGTCCGCCATGGACGGGGATTTCACGGCTTGTCGTTAAGCAGCGCGGTTAAGAAACTGCTACCGTGGCGGCCGGGTAGCGCCCTCGCATTTCGGGCAAAGGGCCATCTCCGGCGCAACCCGCAGCATTTCCTTGGGCCGAGCCGCTTGCTTCGACTTAACCAGATGGCTAGGAGGGGCGGCCTTGCGCTAGGGTGAGCCGGCATCCTATTTAGGATTCAACGATCCAGAACCGATTCCGCCCGATTGCTCAGGTCTACGGCGCCGGAATCCATCCAACAAGGGTAGTCCATGAAGAACCCCGTCGAAACCTACATGAACCTCGTTCCGATGGTGGTCGAGCAGACCAATCGCGGCGAGCGTGCCTACGACATCTTCTCCCGCCTGTTGAAGGAACGCATCATCTTCATCACCGGCCCGGTCGAGGACGGGATGGCGACGCTGGTTTGTGCACAGCTTTTGTTCCTCGAGGCGGAGAACCCCAAGAAGGAAATCAACCTGTACATCAACTCGCCGGGCGGTGTGGTGACATCGGGCATGGCGATCTACGACACCATGCAGTTCATCAAGCCGGCGGTATCGACGCTCTGCATCGGCCAGGCAGCCTCGATGGGCTCGTTGCTGCTTTGCGCCGGCCACAAGGATATGCGGTTTGCCACGCCGAACGCCCGTGTCATGGTCCATCAGCCGTCCGGTGGCTTCCAGGGCCAGGCGTCGGACATCGAACGTCATGCGCAGGACATCATCAAGCTGAAGCGCCGCTTGAACGAGGTCTATGTCAAGCACACCGGCAAGAGCTATGACGAGATCGAGCGGACGCTCGACCGCGACCATTTCATGACCGCCGACGAGGCCAAGGAGTTTGGTCTGATCGACAAGGTCATCACGACGCGCGAACTTGGCGAAACCCCCGCCGCATAGGCTCTGATTGGGGGCTGAATGGCGGGATAACGCGCTTTTGGCGCGGCTTGCGGCATTTCGGCCACAATTGCCTGTTCCCTCAAGGTTCGGGATTGCCTACGTTAAGGCTATGTTGATTTTCGACGGCTTAGCTTTGCATGGGGTTGCTGCGAATCATTGTCGCGTTTTCTGATTGTGTTTCGGACGGAATGCGCTGTGTGAGCCGGGACACTGGCGCCGGCGGATTCCTGCGATAGATTGATGAGACGCCAATGCGGCCAGACCATCGGCTGGCAGGCGGTGAAAGGACAGAAAAATGAGCAAAGTTAGCAACAACGGCGGCGATTCAAAGAACACGCTCTATTGCTCGTTTTGCGGCAAAAGCCAGCACGAAGTGCGCAAGCTGATCGCCGGTCCGACCGTCTTCATCTGCGACGAGTGCGTCGAACTCTGCATGGACATCATCCGCGAGGAGAACAAGACCTCGATGGTGAAGTCGCGCGAGGGCGTGCCGACCCCGCAAGAGATCCTCAAGGTTCTCGACGACTATGTCATCGGCCAGCCCTACGCCAAGCGGGTGCTGTCGGTGGCCGTCCACAACCACTACAAGCGCCTCGCGCATGCCGGCAAGAACAACGACGTCGAATTGGCAAAGTCGAACATCCTGCTGATCGGGCCGACCGGCTGCGGCAAGACGCTGCTTGCCCAGACGCTCGCCCGCATCATCGACGTGCCGTTCACCATGGCCGACGCCACGACGCTGACCGAAGCCGGTTACGTCGGCGAGGACGTCGAAAACATCATCCTGAAGCTCTTGCAGTCGGCCGACTACAATGTCGAACGTGCCCAGCGCGGCATCGTCTATATCGATGAGATCGACAAGATCTCGCGCAAGTCGGACAACCCGTCGATCACCCGCGACGTCTCGGGCGAGGGCGTGCAGCAGGCGCTGTTGAAGATCATGGAAGGCACGGTGGCCTCCGTGCCGCCGCAGGGCGGCCGCAAGCACCCGCAGCAGGAATTCCTGCAGGTCGACACCGCCAACATCCTGTTCATCTGCGGCGGCGCCTTTGCCGGACTGGACAAGATCATCTCGGATCGCGGCCGCAAGACCTCGATCGGCTTCGGCGCAACCGTGGCGTCCCCCGAGGATCGCCGCACCGGCGACCTGTTCCGCCAGGTCGAGCCGGAGGATCTTTTGAAATTCGGCCTGATCCCGGAATTCGTCGGCCGTCTGCCGGTTCTGGCGACGCTCGAGGACCTCGACGAGCCGGCGCTGATCCAGATCCTGACGGAGCCGAAAAACGCGCTGGTCAAGCAGTATCAGCGGCTGTTCGAGATGGAGAATGTGGATCTCACCTTCCACGAGAACGCGCTGTCGGCGATCGCCAAGCGCGCCATCGAGCGCAAGACCGGCGCGCGCGGCCTGCGTTCCATCATGGAAGCGATCCTGCTCGACACGATGTTCGAGCTTCCGGCGCTGGAAGGCGTGCGCGAGGTGGTGATCTCGGAAGAGGTGGTCTCGGGTAACGCCCGGCCGCTTTACATCTATTCCGAGCAGAAGGAAAAGAAGGGCAATGTCAGCGCCTGAAATGGCACTGATCCGGCAAATTTTCATGGAACGGCGCCCGTGTGGCGCCGTTTTGCTGTGAGGGGCTTACCTGTAGGTGATGGAGTGGCTGATCAAAGCATGCTAACCCTTGATCTTTGCACCGCCCGCATCCACCTAACAGCGGAAGGCCGAGGGCCTGAATTCTGCGCTGTAAAATTCCCGTCACAAACGGTGGTAGGCGGAACGACGCTCGGTCGTTAATATAAGATTCGCGGTTGGCTCAATTAGCGGCCGCGACATGAAAGGTTGGACAATGGCCAAAATATCCAGGGCTTCCGGCGACGGCGTGTTTGCAGTCCTCCCACTGCGCGACATCGTCGTGTTCCCGCACATGATCGTCCCGCTCTTTGTCGGGCGTGAAAAGTCGATCAAGGCGCTGGAAGAAGTGATGGGTCAGGAAAAGCAGATCCTGCTTGCCACCCAGATGAACGCAGCCGACGATGATCCTGAACCCGATGCGATTTTCGACATCGGCACGCTCGCCAATGTGCTGCAGCTCCTGAAGCTTCCCGATGGCACTGTGAAGGTGCTGGTCGAGGGCGCCTCGCGCGCCAAGATCGTCTCGTTCACCGAACGTGCCGACTTCCACGAGGCCCGCGCGACCGCGTTGGTCGAGCCGGAGGAGGAAGAGGTCGAAATCGAGGCGCTGGCCCGCTCGGTCGTCACCGACTTCGAAAACTACGTCAAGCTGAACAAGAAGATTTCGCCCGAAGTGGTAGGTGCCGCCAGCCAGATCGACGACTATTCCAAGCTCGCCGACACCGTTGCCTCGCACCTGGCCATCAAGATCCCCGAGAAGCAGGAGATGCTCGCCACGCTCTCCGTCAAGGAGCGTCTCGAGAAGGCGATGGGCTTCATGGAAGCCGAGATTTCCGTGCTGCAAGTGGAGAAGCGCATCCGCAGCAGAGTCAAGCGCCAGATGGAGAAGACGCAGCGCGAGTACTACCTCAACGAGCAGATGAAGGCGATCCAGAAGGAGCTCGGCGAGGGCGAGGACGGCCGCGACGAGGCTGCCGAGATCGAGGCGCGCATCAAGAAGACCAAGCTTTCCAAGGAAGCCCGCGAGAAGGCGGAAGCCGAGTTGAAGAAGCTGCGGTCGATGTCGCCGATGTCGGCTGAATCGACGGTCGTGCGCAACTATCTCGATTGGCTGCTGTCGATCCCGTGGGGCAAGAACTCCAAGGTCAAGCAGGATCTCGGCTACGCCCAGGACGTGCTCGACGCCGATCACTTCGGCCTCGACAAGGTCAAGGAGCGCATCGTCGAGTATCTCGCCGTGCAGAGCCGTCAGAAGAAGATCAAGGGTCCGATCCTGTGCCTCGTCGGCCCGCCCGGCGTCGGCAAAACCTCGCTCGGCAAGTCGATTGCCAAGGCCACGGGGCGTGAGTTCATCCGAATGGCGCTCGGCGGCGTGCGCGACGAGGCCGAGATCCGCGGTCACAGGCGGACCTATATCGGCTCGATGCCCGGCAAGGTCATCCAGTCGATGAAGAAGGCCAAGAAGTCCAACCCCCTCTTCCTGCTCGACGAAATCGACAAGATGGGCCAGGACTTCCGCGGCGATCCGTCGTCAGCCCTGCTCGAGGTGCTCGATCCGGAGCAGAACTCGACGTTCATGGACCATTACCTCGAAGTCGAATACGACCTGTCGAGCGTGATGTTCGTGACGACGGCGAACACGCTGAACATCCCTGCGCCCCTGATGGACCGCATGGAGATCATCCGCATCGCCGGCTACACCGAGGACGAGAAGATCGAGATCGCCAAGCGGCACCTGATGCCGAAGGTGATCCGCGATCACGCGCTGCAGCCGAACGAGTTCTCGGTCGGCGAGGACGCGATCCGCGGCATCATCCAGACCTACACCCGTGAAGCGGGCGTCAGAAGCCTCGAGCGCGAGCTGATGAAGCTCGGGCGCAAGGCGGTGACCGAGATCCTGAAGACGAAGAAGAAGACGGTGAAGATCACGGCCGACAACCTCGCCGATTATCTCGGCGTGCCGCGCTTCCGCTTCGGTCAGGTCGAGGCCGACGATCAGGTCGGCGTCGTCACGGGTCTTGCCTGGACGGAAGTCGGCGGCGAGCTGCTCACCGTCGAGGGCGTCATGATGCCCGGCAAGGGACGCATGACGGTGACCGGCAACCTGCGCGACGTGATGAAGGAATCGATCTCTGCGGCGGCCTCGTACGTCCGCTCGCGGGCCATCGATTTCGGCATCGAGCCGCCGCTGTTCGACAAGCGCGACATCCACGTCCACGTGCCGGAGGGCGCGACGCCCAAGGACGGCCCGTCGGCGGGTGTGGCGATGGTGACGGCGATCGTGTCCGTGCTCACGGGCATTCCGGTCCGCGCCGATGTCGCAATGACCGGCGAGGTGACACTGCGGGGCAGGGTGCTGCCGATCGGCGGCCTGAAGGAGAAGCTGCTTGCCGCGCTGCGCGGCGGCATCAAGAAGGTGCTGATCCCGGAAGACAATGCCAAGGACTTGGCGGAGATCCCGGACAACGTGAAGAACAACATGGAGATCATTCCGGTGTCGCGGGTCGGCGAGGTGCTGAGGCACGCGCTGGTCAGGATGCCGGAGCCGATCGAATGGGTCGAGCCGGTCAATCCGCCGGCCGGCGCGGACGCCGGCGACGACGCCGGCAAGTCGCTTGCGCATTAGTTTCTTCTAAGGTTGCAATGCACAAAGAGAGAGCCGGGCTTTCAGCCCGGCTTTTTCATGTGAAAAATCTCCGAAAAAGTGGAAAAAAGCCCGGAATTCTGCGGTTTTCGGCTTGGGTTCCGGAACGCTTCTTTCTAAAGTCCGTTTCCTGCCGGATGAGTCGTAGTTCCGGTTTTCTCATGGAAGGGAATTTTTATGAACAAGAACGAACTGGTGTCCGCCGTCGCCGACTCCGCAAGCATTTCGAAGGCTGATGCGCAGTCCGCCGTCGATGCGGTGTTCTCTG
>NZ_RZST01000549.1:0-2349 GCF_003997575.1 Mesorhizobium sp. M1A.F.Ca.IN.022.07.1.1 | reverse complement strand
GCCCTGCCAGTTGGCCGGGAGAGGAACCTGCTCGGCGCCAGGCGTCAGACTATCGCCGGCCTGTCCCTCTCCACCATCGCCGCCAGTACCCGCCGGTTCAGCGGCCTCGGCAGCAGATTTCTTGGCCGGATCGGGGCTGGCAAACTTGCCCTGATCCCGCTCAGCTCCATTATCGCGCTCGTGCTTGTTCCAGATCGCTTCCAGCGCAGCGTCGTCTGTGACAGTCGCCGCGGCATTGCTGTTCGCCGTCTCGGCGAGGGCACCCGCAGGCGGGGCGTTGTTGGCTAGGCTTTCTGCTACAGCAGCGCTCATCGAAATTCCTCTGACACCTGAAGGCCCCGCTTCTTGCAGAAGTCGGGGTTGCGAAATTTGCCCTTGGTCGGTGACAGGCTTGGCTCGTATTCGACGCAGTTGTTGCGCTTCAGATCATCGCGGCGCTCCGACCGTGACGTGATCATTCGGCCATCGATCGGCGAGGCGTAGTCCGGGATGTCGGAGATGACGTTTGGCATGACGACCTGCCCGGCGAACGGCTTTTCCATTGGAACGCCGGTTCGCCGGTCGACGAAGATGCCATCTCGGAAAACGTACCTTGCCAATGTCCTGTCCTGCTTTTGGGGCGGGTACAGGTTGCAAGGTGTCAGTGCGAAATTCTAAGCCGCTTGTGATACAGTTCAGGCATGCAAAACGACGGTGAACTGCAAATGGTGATGAGACACGTCAAGAAGGGACGTGAACACATCGCCCGCCAGCACGAGATTATCGCTGACTTCAAGGACAAGGGCTTTCCAACCGGGGAAGCCGAAGAGTTTCTGGCAACGCTCCTTGAACTTCAACGCCAGCACGAAGAGCATCTTGCGCATGTCCGCAAGAAGTTGGGCTTAGAGGAGTAGCAGCACCGCGTCGTCATCGTCACGCATGGCCGCCATTTCCCTATCGATCACCATCCGGCCAAGACGCCGCTCCAATGCTGCCGCGTCGGGAAATTCGATCGGCGGGGCTTGGAAACCGGCGAGCAGCGCGTTGATGATTTCCGGCGATAGCGCCGGCCACTCGGCCACCTCCAGGATCTGCGCTGGCGGCTCATTGAGATCGACGACCTTGCCGTCACGAACATATTTGACCGGCTTGCGGTAGTAGCCGCCGCCTGGCTTGAATAGCGAATCGAGATCTGCGCCCTTTGGGCCGAAGTAGCGGTTGCCGTAATAGCGCTTGCCGAACCAGCGGTCAGCAAACATCAGCTAGCGTCCAGAATGACCGCAAGTCGGTTGCCGTCCTGGTCGACCGAAGCGTTGATGCGGTCCTTCGTATCGTTGGTGTCCCGGAAGATGGCTGTTCCGGTGCCGAGGCCGTTCGCTTTGCCGAGCAGCGCCGCAGACCATAGCCGCCAGCCCTGCCGAGGGGTCAAGCCGGGCTCGATGCCAGATGTACGGTCAAGCAATGCGTCGGCGTTCTGGTTCGCGGTCGGGATGTCGCCGACGGCGGCAGGAGCGGCCGGCAGATTGTCTGTCTTGGGTTTGATCGCGGCAGTGTCGCTCTTGACCGCCGCGATGTCGGCCGAGACAGAGGCGCCGGCTGGAGCGCCGAGCTTGTTGCTGATGGCCGTGTCGTTGGTCGACAATGTCGAAAGCTGCGTGTCGAGATTGGAAGACGCCATGCCGACAGCACTGCGCACGCCGGATGCATCCAGGTCGTTGAAACCGGTGACACCGGTTCCCTTCGCAAGCACGATGTTGGTGCCAGCGGTCAGCACGCGTGTCGCGGTCGACCACACGGCATCGAGGGCGTTTGCCGCGAACTTCGCCGCGGTGATCGCACCGGCCGCAAAGGTGTTCGCCGTGATCGCGCCCGAGTTCCATGCTGTTCCGCCTGCATTCACGACGTTGACGCCGAGCTGAGCGCTTGCAGTGTTCACCGCGGCGCCTGAGATCTGGGTAGCGTTCGCCGACACTACGCCGGCCGTGAGGCTCACCTGGCCGGTGCCGGTGCCAGATGACAGCAGCACGCTGGCGCCGATGTCTCGGGCCGTCTGGCTGGTGCCTTGAATAGCAGAAACGTCAACGCGCCCATTCGCGTCGACAGTAGCGGTGCGCCCCGTGGTGGTGTCGCGGCGGAAAAGCTCAATGACGCGGGTGACCGGGGCCATGCTCGCTTGTGTGATGTGCAGCACCTGCTCTTCGGCATCGGACGTTGACGCGATGGTCGTGTCTTCGTCGATCAGCAGCGAATAGACGCCCGGCATGTTGGCTGCCGACAGTTCGGTGATCGTCGGTGTCGTGTAAACAGTCGCCGTGCCACCGTTGCGGCTGCGGTAGACCGTGAACGACGCCAGGCCGGTCTTGCGGGTGG
>NZ_RZST01000548.1:0-2360 GCF_003997575.1 Mesorhizobium sp. M1A.F.Ca.IN.022.07.1.1 | reverse complement strand
GTCCCCCAATGGCCGAGGAGCCGGGGCTTCACGTGTTCCAGCCGAAGCGGCTTGCGAAGCAGCGGATTGTCGAGCAGGTAGATCTGCCCGATCGTTAGGTAGTTCGCTGCCCGCCAATAGGCGTCAATGTCCTGCAGCTCCTGTTCGGACAAGCGGTTTGCGCTGGAATGCTTCGTCATAGCTGACTCCTTCGCCGGGTCCGGTCCGTACCACTCTCAGCACAACGCTCCGACGCCGACATCGGTTCGCTGCAAAGATTGGCCGCCACGGTCTAGGCGGCAAGGGACGATCTGGCTGTGATCCATCGCAGTCGGCGGGCCGTGGCTGACAGAGCTCGAACTGAGGGCAGCTCTGCCAGTGCGCTACGGCTTGACCGTAAACTCGGTCCACATGCCAGTTGCGAAGTGGCCGGGGAAATTGCAGATGAGCACGTATTTGCCGGGTTTCAGGTTTACGGTGAGCGAGCCCGAAGCTCCAGGGTCGAGTTCCGAAACCTCTCCCTTGTCGCCGGCCTTGTCCTCATCGACGCGGTTCTCGGCAGCGATATAGGGAAGTGGGTCCTTGGGATTCACTAGATACATCATGATCATTTCTTGGATGGTATCCTTGGAACTGTTCTTCACCTTGAATGTGATCTTGCCGGCCTTCACCGCCGCAGGCGTGGCCGTTATCCCCATGGTTGCCTTCGACATATCGAGGTCTGGCGTTCCATAGGCGAAGCCGGTGGTCATGGGCGTGTCCGCCCCTTTGTCCCACAGCGAAACCTGAACGGTGCTGGCGGCCTGAGCGGCACCAGCCATCGTGACAGCCGCGGCAAGACCCAGTGCTGCACTCCTTACCATCTTTTTCACAGCGAAATCCTCTCGGCAGAAACCGGTGGAACCGACACCGGCAATCAACCGCTTAAGGGCTCTGGAACCAACGGACAGCCCAACGGTGGCAGCATGGTTGCACCTCTAGCCACCCTCAACCTTGCGCTGGATCAAAACCGCCCGGTCTTTGGCGAACCGCGCGATAGGTTGGTGCTCGCGTGCCGCGGAAAGTGATTGGGGCCGGCAGAATACTGCTGGCCCGAGGCCGATGGCCCCTGCCGCCAGTGAGCGCGCTCCTTTGGGTGGGCCGCACCATCGCTTGAGCGTCCGCAGACGGCTTCTTCGGTAGGCTTGGTAGGGCGATACGGACTGACAGCCAATTGTCAGCTCTGTCGTGGGATAGTGCGCCTCAAGCGGCCCAGAATGGATACGCGACTGCAAGAGCCAACCTGGATTGCAATACAGATGAAACAGATTGCCCTGTCGCTCATCGTGATCGCCGCATCCGGCGCCTATGTCTGGGAGCAAAGAGCCAAAGCTCCCATGGACGACATGCCTGGTTCGGCGACGCCTGGCGACGCTGCAGACCGGGATTCCGGGCCGGCCATTCCTCCATCACCTGTTCGGAACGACTCTGTTCCAGCGCCGGCCTTGCCTGAGCTTCGCCGGCAAAGCACACGGCTAGAGCCCCGTTTCATCATGCCGGCAATCGGCAGGGAAACGACAGCTGCGATAACGACACCCTTCCCCAAGCCGGAAAAACAGACGGGCGGGCTACTGCAGGTCTTGAAGGCGGCTGCCCCGCAGCAGACGGCCGCACCGGCGTCAACCGTCGCCAATCCTAAGGCAAGCGCGGTCGTAGCCATGCGGGAAACGTCGTCCTTTGCCTTGACCCCAGCCGTCTACATTCCTGTCCCGCAACCGCGACCGGACTATCCGCAAGCGCCAGCTCGCATCATCCCTGCAGGAATGAAGGCTACCGCGAACAGCGCCACGCACCGTTTTACCGACGGAACCTATGCCGGTCCTGTGACGGACGCCTATTACGGGCCCATACAGATCCAGGCTTCCATCCAGGGTGGCCGTCTGACTGCACTGAAAGTTCTGAAATATCCGTCGGACCGGCGAACATCCGTGCGCATCAACCGGCAGGCGCTGCCTATGCTGCGTGACGAGGCGATCAGCGCGCAAAGCGCCAATGTGGACATCATCTCGGGCGCAACGCTGACCAGTAGGGCGTTTATCCAATCGCTCGATGGCGCGCTGAGGAAGGCTTCTTCCTAACTCGATGCGCGAAACGCGAATTCTGATGGGAATGCCCGTCACCGTCGATGTCGGTGGTGCATTTGCAACGCTGGTCGACACGGTCTTCGACTATTTTGAGCGAGTCGACCGGCGCTTCAGCACGTACAAGTCCGACAGTGAGATTTCCGCAATCAACCGCGGCGACGTTCCAGTCAAGGATTGGAGCGGCGAGATGATGGAAGTGCTGGCAATCGCAGAGCGGACGAAGAAGGAGACGGGCGGATATTTCGACGTCCATAAGGC
>NZ_RZST01000547.1:0-2360 GCF_003997575.1 Mesorhizobium sp. M1A.F.Ca.IN.022.07.1.1 | reverse complement strand
GGCCTGCTCGGCCGCGTGGTCGACGCGCTCGGCAATCCGATCGACGGCAAGGGCCCGATCCAGGCGACCGAACGCCGCCGCGTCGACGTCAAGGCGCCCGGCATCATTCCGCGCAAGTCGGTGCATGAGCCGATGTCGACCGGCCTCAAGGCCATCGACGCGCTGATCCCGGTCGGCCGCGGTCAGCGCGAGCTGGTCATCGGCGACCGTCAGACCGGCAAGACCGCCATCATCCTCGACACGATGCTGAACCAGAAGTCGGTGCACGACAACGGCCCGGAGAAGGAGAAGCTCTACTGCGTCTACGTCGCTGTCGGCCAGAAGCGCTCGACCGTCGCGCAGTTCGTCAAGGTGCTCGAGGAGCGCGGCGCGCTCGACTACTCCATCATCATCGCCGCCACCGCGTCGGATCCGGCGCCGATGCAGTTCCTGGCGCCGTTCGCCGGCTGCACCATGGGCGAATATTTCCGCGACAATGGCATGCATGCCCTCATCAGCTATGACGACCTGTCGAAGCAGGCCGTCGCCTACCGCCAGATGTCGCTGCTGCTGCGCCGCCCGCCGGGTCGCGAAGCCTATCCGGGCGACGTGTTCTACCTGCATTCGCGCCTGCTGGAGCGCGCCGCGAAGCTCAATGACGATAATGGCAACGGCTCGCTGACCGCGCTGCCCATCATCGAGACGCAGGCCAACGACGTGTCGGCATACATCCCGACCAACGTGATCTCGATCACCGACGGCCAGATCTTCCTCGAGACCAACCTCTTCTTCCAGGGCATCCGCCCGGCGGTGAACGTCGGTCTGTCAGTGTCGCGCGTCGGCTCCTCGGCGCAGGTCAAGGCGATGAAGCAGGTCGCCGGCTCGATCAAGGGCGAGCTCGCGCAGTACCGCGAAATGGCGGCCTTCGCGCAGTTCGGCTCCGACCTCGACGCCGCCACCCAGCGTCTGCTCAATCGCGGTTCGCGCCTGACGGAGCTCCTGAAGCAGCCGCAGTTCTCGCCGCTCAAGACCGAAGAGCAGGTCGCAGTGATCTTCGCCGGCGTCAATGGCTATCTCGACAAACTGGCGCTGAACCAGGTCGGCAAGTTCGAGCACGGCCTGCTCAGCCACATGCGCTCGGCCGGCAAGGACGTGCTCGACGGCATCCGCAAGGAGAAGGCGCTGTCGGACGACTTGCGCGGCAAGCTCAAGGCCGAGATCGACGCCTTCGCCAAGACCTTCGCTTAACGAACAGCCGGACGCACGGGATCAGGTTTGAAGCATGCCTTCATTAAAAGACCTTCGTAACCGTATCGCCTCGGTCAAGGCGACGCAGAAGATCACCAAGGCGATGCAGATGGTCGCCGCGGCGAAGCTGCGTCGCGCGCAGGAAGCGGCCGAAGCGGCGCGTCCCTATTCCGAGCGGATGGGGGCGGTGCTGGCCAACATCACCCAGGCGATTGGCGGCGGCGGCGATGCCCCGGCGCTGATGACGGGCACCGGCAGGGACGACGTGCATCTGCTCATCGTCTGCACCGCCGAGCGCGGCCTGTGCGGCGGCTTCAATTCCCAGATCGCGCGCCTGGCCCGCGAGCATATTCGTAAGCTTCTCGCCGACGGCAAGCAGGTCAAGATCATCTGCGTCGGCAAGAAGGGTTTTGACATCCTGCGCCGCGAGTACGGCTCGCTGATCCTCGAGCGCGTCGACCTGCGCGAGGTCAAGACGCTCGGCTTCGTCAATGCCGATGCGATCGCGCGCAAGGTGATCAACCTGTTCAACCAGGGCGGCTTCGACGTCTGCACGCTTTTCTATTCGCAGTTCAAGTCGGTGATCAGCCAGATTCCGACGGCGCAGCAGATCATCCCGGCGGCCCCTGCTTCCGCCGCTGCCGAGACGAGCAACGGCGCCACGGCCGTCTACGAATACGAGCCGGAGCCGGGCGAGATCCTCTCCGACCTCATCCCGCGCAACATCGCGGTGCAGATCTTCCGCGCGCTGCTGGAAAACGCGGCCGGCGAGATGGGCGCCAAGATGAGCGCGATGGACAATGCGACGCGCAACGCCGGCGACATGATCAACAGGCTGTCGATTACCTACAATCGCCAGCGGCAGGCGCAGATCACCAAGGAACTCATCGAAATCATTTCGGGCGCCGAGGCGCTCTAGGCGCGCCCCGCCGCCGAGGCCATCGACCTCGCGGCAGAAGGCGTGAGCAACAGACAGACGAAAAGGGCAAAGACGATGGCGAAAGCAGCTACCCCGAAGACCGCCGCCAAGGCGGCACCGGCCCCCAAGGCGGCAAAGGCTCCGGCAGCAGCCGCGAATGCCGCTCCGGCCAAGAAGGCGGCCGCTCCGGCCAAGGCAGCGGCTCCGGCGAAGG
>NZ_RZST01000546.1:0-2365 GCF_003997575.1 Mesorhizobium sp. M1A.F.Ca.IN.022.07.1.1 | reverse complement strand
GTGGCAATGTCTTCCGCACCATTGGTCGCGACGACGCGCAGTTTCATCGCCGGCAACTACCTTGCCGATCACTGGGACGACAAGAAGATCGCAATCCTTCACGACAATTCGACCTATGGGAAGGGTCTCGCCGACGAGACCAGGAAGCAGCTGAACAAACGGGGCGTGACTGAAGCTTTTTACGACGCATACAGGCCTGGGAAGGACGACTATTCAGCCGAGGTCGCTGCGTTGCAATCCGCCGGCATTTCGGCCTTGTATGTAGGCGGGTATCATGCCGACGTTGCGCTGATCGCTCGCGCTGCAGGCGACCGGGACTACACGCTTCAGCTCATATCCGGAGATGCTTTGGCTACCGAGGAATTCGCCCTGATCGCAGGCTCAGCGGCGGAGGGGACCCTGTTCACCTTCCCGGCGGACCCGCGGCGAAATGCCGGCGCGGCCGCGGTCGTGGAGCAGTTCCGTGCGGACAACTTCGAGCCCGCGGGCTATACGCTGTTGAGCTACTGCGCGGTGCAGGTCTGGGCCCAGGCGGTGGCGAAGGCAGGTTCGCTGGCGCCAAAGGCGGTCATAGCGGCACTGCGCGAACAGCAATTCGACACCGTCATTGGCAGGGTCGATTTCGACGCCAAGGGCGACCTCACGAGGCAGAGCTGGGTTTGGTACGTCTGGCGGGGCGGGGAGTACGTGCCGGTTGAATAGGGTGCGCCGAACGCCGGCGTGACGCTGAGACGTCTAGTCTGATGCAGACCAGTGTGGCTGGATTGTTCCGACTCCCCACGATGCTTGAACGCCTCGGCATACGCGGTCGGCTGTTGCTCGCCTTTTTCGGGATCAGCGGCCTTGCGGTGCTGGCTACCGCTGCGGCGCTTTATGCCTTCCTCGAAGTCGGCGACGTTGTCGACCGAATCACCACGGATCGGGTGCCGCCGGCGTTGGCTTCCCTCCAGCTGTCGCGCCAGGCCGAACGGGTCGCTGCCGCCGCGCCATCGGTGCTGGCGGCGACAAGCAGGGCTCAGCACAGCAAGGTCTCGGCGGCCGTCGCGCTCGAGATGTCCCGCCTCGAGGCCCTGCGTACGGATCTCAGAGATGCTACGCTGGGCACAGTGCCTTTAGCTGAGATCGAGGAAGCTGCGGTTGTTTTGAGGCGCAACCTGAAGGAGCTCGACTCTCTTGTTGTCGCCCGCCTCGAGGTCGTCGCCCGCAAGGAGGAGCTTCTGAACCGCCTCGCCGCGACGACGACCGGCAGCCAACGCCTTCTGGCCACCGGCATCGTGGTGATGGATTCCAGGCTCCCGCAATGGCGGGCGGTCGCGGCCGATACGTCGCTGTCGCCCGATCGACGCGCAGCGGCAATGGCCGACATGGTCCATGCGATTGCGGCTTACATCCCCCAGCAGAAGGCGCTGCTGGAGATCTCGGCAGTCAACGACGCGCTGGTGAAGGCCGCGACCGCGCCGACGCGAGGCGACCTGGCGTTGATCCTGTTTCCGCTGCACCGCTCGCTCGCCGCTCTGGAAACGGCTTCCTCGGAGATCGACGAAAAGCTGCAAACCCGTTTTCGGCTGCGGGTGGACGAGTTCGAGGTACTCACCGATGGTGAGAGCAGCATCCCGAAGGCACGGGAGGAGGAGCTTGCGGTCCTCTCGCAGGGCGAAAAGCTTCTGGCTGAAAACAATCGGCTGTCGCGCAGTCTGACCGCAGCCGTCGACCGTCTTGTCGCCGCAGCGGACCGCGAGATCGCTGCCTCCGGTCGCGAAGCCGCGCTCGTCCAGCGCTACGGCACCGGAGTTGTCCTCGGCTCTGCGTTTCTCAGCCTGTTGAGCTCGGTTCTGGTCGTCTGGCTCTATGTCGACCGCAGCCTACTCGCCCGTCTGGGAGCGGTGAGTCAGGGCATGCTCGCGATCGCGGGCGGCGACCTTCGTGCGCCGCTGCCGGCGGCGGGCAGCGACGAAATCGGGCGCATGGCCGAGGCGCTGAGCCTCTTCCGGGATACCGCTGTCGAGGTCGAGGAAAAGAACCTGCGCGACGTTGCAGAAGCGCGTCAGCGGCTGGTCGATGCCATCGAAAGCATTTCCGAAGGTTTCGCTCTCTATGACAAAGAGGACTGGCTTGTCCTTAGCAACAGCCGCTACCGCGAACTGCTATACGCCGGTCTGGAGGCAGAGCTAACCCCCGGCATGGCATTCGAGGAGATCATTCGCCGATCCGCGGAGCGTGGCTACATCAGGGATGCCGAGGGTCGGGTCGATGAGTGGGTCGCGGAGCGCCTATGGCGGCACCGTAACCCCGGCGAACCGTGGGTGCAGCGGCGGGGCGACGGACGATGGATCATGATAAACGAGCGGCGGGTCAGCGCCGGCGG
>NZ_RZST01000545.1:0-2368 GCF_003997575.1 Mesorhizobium sp. M1A.F.Ca.IN.022.07.1.1 | reverse complement strand
CCTCTGCACTTCGCGACGCGCAAGACGTCGCTGCTCTTTGCCGCGCTGGTTCTGGCCGGCCCGAAAGGGCTTCGCCGCGAGAAGGTGGCGGCGATGCTGTGGACCGGCAGCGGCGAGCAGCAGGCGCGAAACAGCCTGCGCCAGGCCCTGGTCGACATCAGGCGGCTGTTTCCGTCCACCGGCAACGAGGCCATTCGCATCGAAGGCAATGCCGACACTATCTGGGTGGTGGCGAATGACAACGAGGCCGACATCTGGATTTTCGACCGGAACTGCCAGGCCGATGACGGCGCGAGCCTCGCGGCAGCTGCCGACCTGTACCGGGGTGACCTGCTCGACGGACTGCCATCCCCCGGCGAAATCGACGAATGGCTTGCGCCGCTTCGGGCGAACTACACCCGCAAGGCGTTGGACCTGGCCGAACGGCTGAGCCTTCTGCCGGAACTCGGTGAACGCGAGGAGCAGGCCTGCGAAAGACTGGCTGAGCGGCTAGTGACGTCCGACCCATGCGCCGAGCAGGCCCACCGCGCCCTGATCCGCGTCTTCCGCCGCCACGGCCGCACCAACGACGCCTTTCGCCAGTTCCTGGCCTGTAAGGAAGCGCTCAAGCGCGAGCTCGGTGTCGAGCCTGAGGAAGCGACGCGGGCGCTGATCGAACGCATCGAGGCGCCAATGGAGCTGAAGGGTTCGATAGCCGACTATGGCCAGCCCAAGGCCGAACTTTCCCGCCTGGAAGCGAAGGCGCCTCGCCCTGTCGTTTCGGTGCCGGAAAAGCCGTCGATCGCGGTCCTGCCGTTCCAGAACATGAGCGGCGACGCCGAGCAGGAATATTTCACTGACGGCGTTGTCGAGGAGATCACGACGGCGCTGTCGCATGTCAGCTGGCTGTTCGTGATCGCGCGGAATTCCGCCTTCGCCTACAAGGGCCAGGCGGTTGACGTCACCCGCGTGGCACGCGAGCTCGGGGTGCGCTATGTGCTGGAGGGCAGTGTCCGCAAGGCCGGCAGCCGGCTTCGGGTGGCAGGTCAACTTATCGAGGCGTCGGCGGGAGTAAATCTCTGGGCCGACCGCTTCGAAGGCGATGTCTCGGAAGTGTTCGAACTGCAGGACCTCGTTGCCTCCAGTGTCATCGGCGCAATTTCACCCAGACTCGAACAGGCCGAGATGGCGCGCGCCAAGCGCAAGCCCACCGAGAGCCTCGACGCCTATGACCACTATCTGCGCGGCATGGCGAGCCTTTACCGCTGGACGAGAGAAGGGCTGGAGGAGGCGTTGCCACAGTTCTACAGGGCCATCCAGCTCGACACCGATTTTGCCGCCGCGGAAGGCGCTGCCGCCTGGTGCTATTTCTGGCGCATGGCGAATGGCTGGATGACCGACCGGCAGAAGGAAACAGCCGAGGTATCCAGGCTGGTCGGCGACGTGGCTATCGCCGGCAAGGACGATGCGGTGGCGCTGGCTTTCAGCGGCCTGGCGCTGGGTTATGTCACCGGCGATTACGAGGCCGGATCGGCACTGGCCGACCGCGCGCTCGTGCTCAACCCGAACTGCGCAGCCGCCTGGAGCGCCAGCGGCTGCCTCAAGGCCTGCCATGACGACCCGGACATCGCAATCGAGCACATGTCGCGGGCAAGGCGGCTGAGCCCGCTCGATCCGCTGACCTTCTTTATGCAGACCTTCACTGCCTTCGCTCACTTCGTGGCCGGCCGCTACGACGCCGCCTGGCCGCTCGCCGAGGCGGCGTCGCGCGCGCAGCCCTATTATCTCACCGGCCTGCGTGTGGCGGCCGCCAGCAACGCCATGGCCGGCAGGCTGGATGCCGCGAGCAGGCACATCGCGCGCTCGCTGGAGCTCGACCCGCAACTGAAGCTTTCCAACCTCAAGCATCGGGTAGGGCAGATCAGGCCAGAATATTTCGCCAAATATGTCGAGGCGCTACGGCTAGCCGGCCTCCCGGAATGACATGTCTTGGCGCTCTCTCGTCAGTCTGGTAGCGCCGCGGTCTTGATTTCCGCTCCGATGCGAAGCGTCTCACGCAGCAGGAGATCGAGGTCGTCGCGGCGGGTGCGGTGGTTGGTGATCGCGACCCGCAGGCAGTGCTGCCCGTGCACCGTGGTGTCGGACACGGCTGCAATGCCTTCTTCCTGCAGCCTGAGCATGATTTCGGTGTTGAACGACTTGAGCTGTTCCTCGGAGGCGCCGTCCAGGCGATGGCGGAAGCAGACGATGTTGATGGTGGTCGGCGCCGTCAGCTCGAGCGCCGCCTCGACCCGGATCAGCTCGGTCAGATAGCCGGCCTGGGCGATGTTCTGGTCGATCAGCCGCCCGAATTTCTCGATGCCATGCTCCTTGAGCGACATCCAGATCT
>NZ_RZST01000544.1:0-2406 GCF_003997575.1 Mesorhizobium sp. M1A.F.Ca.IN.022.07.1.1 | reverse complement strand
GAACTGTGGGCGCTGTTTGCCGCCAACGGTCAGCCGATCCTGCTTTCCGATGCCCGTGACCGGGCCCTGGCGGGTGCGCTGGAGAACGACCTGACCACGGTCGCCATCCACTGACCCCAACCACTATTTGAATTTGGGGTCGTTGCCTGAATTGGAAAGGGCCGCTCCCGGCGGCCCCTCAAGGTTATATCCCAAAAACCGGGTTTATCCAAAGACCAGCTTCACCCAAACTTCAGGCCGCGTGCGAGGCTTGAGTGTCCGACAGCAGCGCGTGGATCGCCACTGCGTCGCGCGTCCCCCTGATCTTGGCCACCGTATCGCCATCGCGCAGCACGCGCGCGATACGCGACAGCGCCTTAAGATGGTCGGCGCCGGCGCCTTCGGGCGCAAGCAGCAGAAACACCAGGTCGACCGGCTGGTCGTCGAGCGCCTCGAAATCGACCGGCGCCTCCAGCCGGGCGAACACGCCTGCGATCCGCTTGACCCCTGCGAGCTTGCCATGCGGAATGGCGATGCCGTTGCCGACGCCGGTGGAGCCCAGCCGCTCGCGTTGCAGGATGGTGTCGAACACTTCCCGCTCCGGAATGCCTGAAATCGCCGCCGCCCTCTCCGACAGCAATTGCAGAAGCTGTTTTTTGGAATTCGCCTTCAACGCCGGCATGATAGCCGGGACGCTGATGAGATCGCTGAGATCCATGCTTGAAAAATCCCTTGCTCGCCACCGCGCCGGTCGTCCCCCTCGCGCGGCCGGCTTTCTTATCCCTGCGCAACTTTGGTGGTCGACGGATCAATCCAGCCGATGTTTCCATCCGGCCGGCGGTAGACGATATTGACATGGTCGTTTCCGGCGTTGCGGAAGACGAAAACCGGGCTATCCTTGGTATCGAGCTCGATGACGGCAGACGCAACCGACATGGTGCGAAGCGTCACGGTCGATTCGGCGACGATGGCCGGAGCGAAGTTCTCCGGGATTTCCTCTTCGTCGTCGGCGAGCGGCTCCATCACGGCGTAGGCGATGTCGGTGGATTCGCCGTTGCCGTTGCTGGAATTGTGCGACTTCAGCCGGCGCTTGTAGCGCCTGAGCCGCGTTTCGAGGCGATCGGCGGCCGCCTCGAAGGCAAGCGTGGGATCCTGGGCGTCCCCGGTCGCCTGCAGCGAGGCGCCGGAATCGAGGCGGATCATGCAATCGGCCGAGAAGCGCGACCCTGCTTTGATGACCGTTACATGTCCTGAAAAACCCCGATCGAAATATTTTTCAATCGCTTCGTTGACACGATCGTTGATGCGCGTACGGAACGCATCGCCGATGTCCATGTGTTTTCCCGAAATGCGCAGATTCATCTGAAAACTGACCTTCCCTGCTCAGGCTTCAAACTGTCCCAAGTTTATACCCGTGGTGCGCGCGCACAAGCTTTGCGGCGGCACGCGCGCCGATTTTAGACCCGAACTTTCCGGTTGATCACAAGTCGCCTTCTGGCCGTCCGAGGCCTTCGCTTTGACGGAGCCATTCGCGAGGCGGGCATCACGGCCCGGCTCATGCGGGCGGGCTTCTAGACACTTCATTGCAGCTTGTCAATGAAACACGAAAACTGTGAAAAATCGCCATTCCTCAGCTCGGACCAAACTAGGTCAGGCCCGATGAATATCAACTGCCCTATCGCCCGGCGTTGGCCAGCGCCCGCTTCTCCCGGCGCCGCTGCACCGATGAAGGAATGTTCATGCCTTCCCGGTATTTGGCGACCGTGCGGCGGGCGATGTCGACGCCGCTTTCCCGCAGCATGTCGACGATAGCGTCGTCGGAAAGCACATCGGCGGGCTTTTCCTCGTCGATCAGCTGCTTGATGCGGTCACGCACGGCTTCCGACGAATGCGCTTCGCCGCCTTCCGCCGAGGCGATCGAAGCGGTGAAGAAATAGCGCAGCTCGAACACGCCGCGAGGCGTCAGCATGTATTTGTTGGCAGTGACGCGGCTCACCGTCGATTCATGCATGCCGATCGCGTCGGCCACCGTGCGCAGGTTGAGCGGCTTGAGATGCCGCACGCCATGGACGAGGAACGCGTCCTGCTGGCGCACGATTTCCGAAGCCACTTTCAGGATCGTCTTCGCCCGCTGGTCGAGGCTGCGCGTCAGCCAGTTGGCGTTCTGCAGGCATTCGGCCAGAAACTCCTTTTCCGCCTGGTCCTTGGCATGGCCGGAAACCCGGGCGAAATAGACATGATCGACCAAAACTCGCGGCAGCGTGTCGGCGTTGAGCTCCACCGCCCAGCTGCCGTCGGCAGCGGCCCGCACCTCGACGTCGGCAACGATGGCGTCGCTCGCGCCGCCCGAAAACGCGGTGCCGGGACGCGGATCGAGCGCCCGGATCTCGGCCAGCATGTCGAGAAGGTCTTCCTCGTCGACGCCGC
>NZ_RZST01000543.1:0-2415 GCF_003997575.1 Mesorhizobium sp. M1A.F.Ca.IN.022.07.1.1 | reverse complement strand
AGTCCTGGAAGGGCGAGCCTTCCGGAAGCTGTGGCATCGGCACCGCACCGGGGCCTTCCGTGCCTTTGACGGTTTGCGAGGTCGAGATGTTGACCACCGCGCCGAGCAGGCGTTCGGCGAGGTCGGCGACGGAAGGCGGCGCGTCGGAGGCGATCGTGGGCGTGACGAAGGACGGGACGGCAACTATGCCGACGACGAATGCGGTGGCGCCGGCGAAAAACCTGCGCCGCGCCGCGCGCAACAGGGTGTCGGATATCATCGTGGCCTCCCGGCGTTTTGAAAAAGAAAGGCGCTTCCGCAAAGGCGCCCGTCAATTCATGTTGGCAAGAAATAAGGCACGTTTGCGGCTATAGCTATCGGCGGAAGATAAATCGTCAATCGCCTCGGCACCAAGGAATTTCATCAGCCGCGAACCAGCCAGACGATGGCGACGCCGAGGGCGATTGCAGCCAATCCGGCGATCCGCAGCACATTCTCCGGCAACGACAGCACCTCCGCCGCCAGTTTCCTGGCCAGAGCCGGAAACCCGCCATAGACCAGGCCCTCGATGACGAGGACCAGGCCGATGGCCGCGAGGAAATCCTGCACCGTCCGCTACTGGGCGCTGCCGGGTTGCGTGGCCGGGGCTGCCGGCGTCGCGGGCGCGGGCTGCGATGCCGCCGGCTGTCCGGGCTCGGGCTTGCTTTCCGGATCGCGGAAGAAACGGAAGAACTCGGAGTCGGGCGACAGCACCATGGTGGTTCCGGTGCTGTCCAAGGCCGTGCCGTAAGCATTCATCGAGCGATAGAAATCGAAGAAGCTCGGGTCCCGCTTATAGGCTTCAGCAAAGGTGGCGCTGCGCTGCGCCTCGCCCTCGCCGCGCAGGATCTCCGATTCCTTCTGCGCCTCGGCGATGATCTCGACGACCTCGCGGTCGGCCCTGGCTTTGATACGCTGCGCCGCCTCGTTGCCGCGAGCTCTCAGCCGCTCGGCTTCCGCCAAGCGTTCGGCTTTCATGCGATCGTAGGTCTGCTGCGATACTTCGGCGGTCAGATCCGTCCGGCGGATGCGCACATCTTCGATGTCGAGGCCGAGCGACGTCGCGTCCGGACGCAGTTGGTCACGCACCTCGCGCATCATGACGCCGCGTTCTTCGGAAAGTGCCGCCTCGAAATCGCGCAGACCATAGACGCGGCGCAGCGCCGCATCGAGCCGCGTCTTCAGCCGGGCTTCGGCGAGTTCCACCTGCCCCGATACCGCCGCGCGGAACGTGCGCGGATCCGAAATGCGGTAGGCGATGAAGGCGTCGACCTCGTAGAACTTGCCGCCGGAGACCTGAACGCGGATATTGTCGAGGTCGAAGCGCATCACTTTTTTCTCGATCGTCTGAACGCTGTCGGCATCGAAGAAGGCGAATGGCGCCTTGAAATAGATGCCCGGCTCGGTCTTGACGTCGATGATCTCGCCGAACCTCAGCACGATTGCCTGCTCGCCCGCCTTGACGACGAACACCGACGAATAGAGCAGAAACAGAAGGACGGCCGCGATGACCGCGATGATGGGAAGACGGTTGGCCATCACTGGTTACCTCCCAGCGCAGGCGCGGGCGGCGCCTTGGGCTGCAGTGCCGGCAGCGGCAGGTAAGGAAGCACACCCTGCCCGTTGCCCTGCTCGACGACGACCTTGTTCGAGTCCTTCAGGATCCTCTCCATTGTTTCCAGGTAAAGGCGCTTGCGCGTCACGTCGGGCGCCTTGGCGTATTCGTTGTAAACGGAGATGAAGCGCTGCGCCTCACCTTCGGCTTCCTGCACGACCCGGTTCTTGTAGGCGGCGGCATCTTCGCGGATCTGGGCCGCCTCGCCGCGCGCCTGGCCGAGCTTCTGGTTGGAATATTGATTGGCCTGCTCGACGAACTTGTCCTCGTCCTGCTCGGCGCGCTGCACCTCGTCGAAAGCATCGGCGACCTCGCGCGGCGGGGCGGCGTCCTCGATGGAGATTGCGTTGACTTGCAGACCCGTCTTGTAACCGTCGAGCGTGTTTTGGATGATCTCACGCACCGATGTGGCAATACCCTGGCGATCGTCGCGGAAAATATCCTGCGCGGGGCGCCGTCCGACGACCTCGCGCATGGCGCTTTCGGCCACCTGCGTCAGCATGCCGTCGGGATCTGAGACGTCGAAAAGATAGGCCCTTGGATCGGAAACCTGGTAGGCGACCGAGAACTGCACATTGACGATGTTCTGGTCGCCGGAGAGCATCAGCCCGGAGCCGCTGCTCGCCCCGCCGCCGATGCTGACGAGCTGCTCGGAAATCTTTGCCGTTTCGACCGTTTCGATCGGCCACCAGTGGAAATGCAGGCCTGGCTGCGAGAGCTCGGCCTTCGGCTTGCCGAAGCGCAATTCGACCGCGACCTCGTCAGGCTGCACGGTATAGATG
>NZ_RZST01000542.1:0-2439 GCF_003997575.1 Mesorhizobium sp. M1A.F.Ca.IN.022.07.1.1 | reverse complement strand
TCGTTCCACCTTGGGGCATCATTCCACCCTGGGGCATCACCCCGCACATCATTCCCCCTTGGGGCATCATGCCGCTCTGGGGCATCATTCCGCCTTGGGGCATCATTCCACCCTGGGGCACCATTCCACCTTGGGGCATCATTCCACCTTGGGGCATCATTCCACCTTGGGGCATCATTCCGCCCTGGGGCATCATGCCGCCCTGCGGTATCATTCCACCCTGGGGCATCGTCCCGGCGCTGTCGCCGGCCACCGGAGCGGGCGAAGCGGCAGGCGCAACTTCCGCAGTGCCGGCGGGATGGTGGGAGTCCTCGGCGAAGGCCGCAGATGTGAAGAGAATGGCTGCAGCGAAGATGGGCTTGCTTAGCGTTTTCATTGCTTGGTTCTCCTGGTTTCGGGTTCAGGGTTCGTCCGCATCGGTCACCCAGCGTCTCCAGGCGCCGGCTGCGGCGCCTGGAACGTGATCCCGTTTGGCCCCTTGCCTACTGCATAGGACTTCAGGACCGCCTGGCCCTTGACCGAGATCAGCGACACGGTGCCGTCGACGATGTTGGTCACGAAGACGAAGGCGCCGTCATCGCTCACGGCGACACCATGCGCTCCCGCACCGGTCCGGATCGTCTTCACGACCTTGCCACTGGCGACGTCGATAACGGAGACCGTGTCGTTCGGCTTGGCCTCGGCGCCCTGGTTGGCGACGTAGACCAGGCGTGCGTCCCGCGTAGCATACACCTGGATGGGCGCCCGTCCGACTTTTATGCGTGCGATCACCTTGCGGGTAGAAGTATCGATCACCGCCACCTTGTTCTCGTCCCTGAGCGAGACATAGACGCGGCTGCCATCCGGCGTGAAGCCGACCTGCACGGGAGCCTTGCCGACTTTGATCCGCGCAGCCTCCCGTAGCTTGGCTGCGTCTATGACGGATACGGTGCCGTCCTTGACGTTGGCGACGTAGATGAACTTTCCGTCAGGGCTCATCCTAAGACCATGCGGATAGTCGCCGGTTGGGACCGTCGCGATGGCTTCGCCCTTCTCGAAATTGATCACGGAAACGATGTTGTGTTCGGAGTCCGTGACGAAGGCTCGCTTGCCGTCGGGGTCAGCGATGACATGGGCCGGATGTGCGCCGGCGGGAATGGAAGCGATCGGCCCCGCAGCGAGAGTGGCTGTGTCAAGGACGATGAGCTTGCCGCCGGCATCCATATCCATTTCCCCCATGTCGCCCGTCTTGCTGTGGTCAGCATTGTGGCCGTTCCCACGTTCACCGTGATCGCCGGCGGAGCGGGGGACCCCTACCGCAAGCAGTTTCCCGCTGCCCGGAAGGAACTGGACGTTGTGCGGCGTGATGGCGACCGGAAAGGAGTCGACCTTCCCAGTTGAGAGGTCGACCCGGCTGATGGAGCCGCCCTCTTCGTCAGCAGTGTAGACGAAGCCTGAAGCCACCGGTTCGGCTGCTCCCGCAGGCTTGACGAGAAGAGCGGCCGCGGCGACGGCAGTAGCTGCCATCTTGGCCCACAGCGTCATGCGGCGGCTGACGCCGGAGCGGTTTTCGACCGCCAGAGCGACGGCATTGTTGCTGGGATAGTTTCTCATGGTCTTATCCTCGAAATCGGTCACGCGGTGTATTCGACGACGGTCATCATGCCGGTTGTCATGTGGTAGAGGTGGTGGCAGTGGAAGGCCCACGTCCCCGGGTTCGCGGCGTCGAACGCCACCGTCACCTCGCGCATCGGCGGCACCCAGACGGTGTCGCGGACGGCTCCCGCGAAGCGGCGGCCATCTATAGCAACCACCTGGAAATGATGGCCGTGCAGATGCATGGGATGGCCCATCATGCTGGCGTTGCGCAGCATCAGTTCGATGCGCTCCCCCTTCCGCACCGGGATCGGCTGATGGTTGCCCCATGTCTTGCCGTTGAGCGTCCAGGAATAACCCTGCATCGTGCCGCCAATCTCGATGGGCTGATTCCGATCCGCGGGCGTCACCGCCAGGGGCTTGGCGGCGACGAGGCTGGACTCGAATATTAGATCCAGCGCGGGCGTGGCCTGGTCGCCAACAGGCGCGATGCGCTTTACAGCGCCGCCCCTGGTCGCCAGTACGAAACCGGTGCGCTCGATGCTGCCCTCGCGCAGCGCCAGGATCGGCCAGGCGCCGGCCTCGTTTGGTATGCGCAGCCGGATGTCGATGCGCTGGCCCATGGCGAGCGGGAAGCGGTGGCCGCGCAGTGGAACGATGGGATCCCCATCGACAGCGATTGCCTCGCCTTCGATTGACCCGGTGTCGATCCAGAACGCCGTGGCGGTGGCGCCGTTGATGAGCCGCAGCCGGACCTGGTCGTTCCGCTCGACTGCGAACACCTGCGGATCGTCCAGGGTGCGGTCGTTCGCCAGGTAGGCGTCGTACTCGATGTCGTTAACGTCCATAGGCATCGCCATGGAC
>NZ_RZST01000541.1:0-2441 GCF_003997575.1 Mesorhizobium sp. M1A.F.Ca.IN.022.07.1.1 | reverse complement strand
TCCTCGACCACGCGGCCGAGACCGGCGGCGCGGTCGTGCCATTCGTCGCCGAGGGCGAGGAGTGGGGTGGCGAGCTGGTCAACACCGGCCGCCGCTTCGTCACCGCGATCGGCGCCGGCACCACCTACCCGGATTACAAGCCCGCACCTTTCATCGTCAGCCAGGAGGTCGAGGGCGTCGATCTCGTCACCGTCGTCACCGAGGGCATCTTCTCCTATTGCGGCGTCAAGGTGAAGATCGATACGGACCGCCACATCGGCGACGAGACGGCGACCGTGCGCTCGGAAGGCGAGGCGATCGGCCACGTCACCACTGGCGAATATGGCTCGCAGATGCTGTCGCTTGGCGGTGTGCATCACTTGACCGGCGGCTCCAAGGCTGAAGGCCGCGCGACTTGCGACGCGCTTCTCAACCTCTGCAACAGGAAGCCGGTCGAGCTCACCATCGACGGCGGTGCGACGGTCATTGTCGAGGCTGGCAAGGCGCCGGTCATCGACGGCAAGATCGAGCATCGCATGCGCGTCGGCTGCGGTTCGGCCACCATCGGCATGTTCGCCACGCAATGGCGCGGGCTCGTCGACGAGGTTGTGGTGGTTGACGACCATATCACCGGGGTCGTGTCGGAACATCAGGCCGGCAAGGTACTGGGCTGGGAGGATACCGGGATAAAGATCATCGGCCGCCGCTCGACGCCCGGCCGCTACTTCAAGGTTTCGGAGCCCGGTCTCGGCTGGGGCGGCACGACGATCTCCGATCCGCTGTCGATCCTGGGCGATTGGAACGCCAAGAAGGGTGCTCGCCCCGGCCTGTCGCTGCTGATGGTCTCGACCACGGGCGAACAGTTCGCTTACTACGAGCTGGACGATCAGTTGAAACCGGTCGAGAAACCGTTCCCGGAGCGGCTGCAGAAATCCGTCGGCCTGATCGAGGACAATTGCGAGCCGGCCCTGTGCACTGTGCTCTTCATCGGCGGCGCGGGCGGCTCGCTGCGCGCCGGCGTCACCGAAAACCCGGTCAATCTCACCCGCTCGGTTCAGGGCCTGAAGACCTATGTCACGGTCGGCGGCGCGCCGGTCTATGTCTGGCCGGGCGGCGGCATCACCCTGATGGTCGATGTCACCCGCGTGCCGGAAGGCGCATTCGGCTATGTGCCGACGCCGGCGCTGGTCGCGCCGATCGAATTCACCATGCGCCGCGACGACTACGTCCGGCTCGGCGGTTACGAGGACGAGATCCGCAGCGTCGAGGACATTCTTGCCAAAGGCGGCGAGTACCTTAATCCGCGCAGCAATGCCGGCGCGCCGGCCGGCAATCCCTGGCCGCCGTTGGCGCAATTGCGCCGCATCCCGGCCAATGGGGCCGACTGATGAACGGTCCGCAGGCGCATTGGCTCGCCGACGGCAGGCGGCTTCATCTCAATCACGGGCCGATCGACCTCATCGTCGAGGCCTTTGGCGATGCAGCTGAACGCCGCGCCGCCTGCGCGCAGGCCGTCGCGCGCTTCCAGACAATCCTGACCGAACTGGTCGAGGAGCTTCCCGAATTGCGCCGTCCGGCGTCTTTGACGCCGAGCGTTTTTGCAGGTCCGACCGCGCGGCGCATGGAGGCCGCGGTCGCACCGCTCGCGGAAAGCTTCATCACGCCGATGGCCGCCGTTGCGGGTTCGGTAGCCGACGAAGTTCTGGCCGCGCTTCTCGCCGGACGCCGGCTCGAGCGCGCCTACGTCAACAATGGCGGCGACAGCGCCATTCATCTCGGCAAGGGCGGCACGATAACGCTGGCGATCGCCGGCACCGGGCACGGCATGGCCGACCGCATCACGATCCGCGCCGAAGACGGCGTGCGCGGCGTCGCCACCAGTGGCTGGCGCGGCCGCTCCTTTTCGCTGGGCATCGCCGACGCGGTCACCGTGCTGGCGCGGACCGGCGCCGAGGCGGATGCCGCGGCGACGCTGATTGCCAACGCGGTCGACCTGCCTGGGCATCCGGCGGTTCATCGCGTGCCGGCGCGGGATCTTTCGCCCGACAGCGATCTCGGCGAACGGCTGGTGACGCAGGGCGTCGGCGGGCTAGCGCCCGGCGAGGTGGCCCGGGCGCTGGATAACGGCCTTGCCGTCGCCGAAAATTTTCGTCGGCGCGGCCTGATCGCCGCGTCGGCGCTGTTCCTTGCCGGCCAAACCCGCATCAGTGGCTCCGTAGCGCTCGCTGCGCCCAACAAGCATAAAGCGAAGGAAACTGCCCATGCCTGAATTCCCGATCCGCAAGGTCGCGGTGTTGACCGAAGAGATCTTCCACGACGGCGGCCCAGCGGCGAAGGAGCCGCGCCTGCGCGCCGCGGCTCTCGCCGTGGTCAAGAACCCGTTTGCCGGTCGATATGTCGAGGACCTGCAGGGCGCGATGGAGGACCTGAAGCCGCTCGGGCTGTTGCTCTCCGACAGGCTG
>NZ_RZST01000540.1:0-2449 GCF_003997575.1 Mesorhizobium sp. M1A.F.Ca.IN.022.07.1.1 | reverse complement strand
TCTGAACTCTCCGGTCACGCCCGCAACAGGAGCGCATGGCCTATAAAAAGCGACTCGTTCTGACCCGTCAAGGATTCGTTTTTATAGGTTTTGTGACCCCAACATGTTGTGTGTCACATATGTGGATAACGGGGACAGAAAGGCGCTTCGAAAAGCGTTTATTTGACGGTCCTTGCGGACGGTTCGCCGGGTTGCCCGGAGCCGGGCCCGGCGAGCGGCTTTTCATTTTAGCTGGCTTGCACTATCTGTTGCCCTGCGCGGGGGCGTGTCTTGTCAAGCCTGGAAGCATTCGCTACGCCCCGCTCATGACAGTTACAGTTCGTTTCGCCCCGTCGCCGACCGGCCGCATCCACATCGGCAATGCCCGCACCGCGCTGTTCAACTGGCTCTTCGCTATGAACAACAAGGGCCGCTTCATCCAGCGCTTCGACGATACAGACGTTGCCCGTTCGACGCAGGAATTCGCCGATTCAATTCTCTATGACCTGCATTGGCTCGGCATTTTTCCCGACGTTACCGAATATCAGTCGCGTCGCTTTGAAGTCTATGACGCCGCGGTGGAGCGGCTGAAGGCGGCGCGCGTGCTTTATGCCTGCTACGAAACGCCGGAGGAGCTCGACCTGCGCCGCAAGGTGCGCCGCACGCGCGGCCTGCCGCCGGTCTATGGCCGCGAGGCATTGACGCTGACGCCGGAGCAGGTGGCCGAATACGAATCCGACGGGCGCCGGCCGCACTGGCGCTTTCTTCTGCCGAACTTCACCGGCGACCCGCTGCAGCCGGAACGGACCGAGGTGCACTGGAACGACCTTGTGCGCGGCGAGGAGACCGTCGATCTCGCCTCACTGTCGGACCCAGTCCTGGTGCGTGAGGACGGCACTTATCTCTACACACTGCCTTCGGTGGTCGACGACATCGAGATGGGCGTCACCCATGTCATACGCGGCGACGACCACGTCACCAACACCGGCGTGCAGATCGCCTTGTTCCAGGCGCTGGGCGCTGAGCCGCCGGTGTTCGGTCATCACAATCTCTTGACCACCGTGTCGGGTGAGGGGCTGTCGAAGCGCACCGGCGCGCTGTCGATAGAAAGCCTGCGCGAGGACGGCATCGAGCCGATGGCTGTCGCCTCGCTGGCCGTGCTCGTTGGCACATCGGAAAATGTCACGGCAGCGCACGATCTCAACGAGCTCGCCAGCCATTTCGACCCGGCCGCGACATCCAAGTCTGCCGCCAAGTTCGATCCCGACGAGCTTTTCGTGCTCAATCGCACGCTGATGCACCAAATGCCGTTCGAGGAGGCGCGCGACCGGCTGATTGTGCTTGGCATTTCCGGCGACAGGGCCGAGCCCTTCTGGCTCGCCGTGCGCGGCAACATCGACCGTTTGTCCGACGCTGTCGCCTGGTGGCGAATCCTGAGCGACGGGCCGCAGGAGCCGGCGGAATTTTCCGGCGAGGACCGTGACTTCCTCCACCAGGCGTTCGACCTGTTGCCGGAAGAGCCTTGGAACGGCACGGTCTGGAAGGATTGGACCGGCAAGATCAGGGAAGCGACGGGCCGCAAGGGCAAGCCGCTGTTCATGCCGCTGCGGCTTGCCCTTACCGGGCGGTCTTCGGGGCCGGAGCTTGCAGATCTATTGCCGCTGATGGGTCGGGAAGGAACGCTGGCCCGACGACCCTGACCTTGCGCTGTTCCGGCGGCAGGGCCGAAACCGGTGACGCCGGCACCTTGGCGGTCAGCTGCTTGATAGCCGCGCGGTCGAGCCCGCCTGCAGCGTTGGCGAGCGTTTCGGGATCGGCGCCAGCATCGAGCTTGGCCGCCGGCGCCGGCACGAGGGTCGTCGCCCCGCTGTCCGGCTGCGGCTGCTCCGGATTGGGCGGATTGCCGCCTATGATCGAGAAGTTTTCGGCCTGGGCGTTGCAGCCGCATTGCGGCGGCCGCGAGTAGTTGGCCTGCTTGTAGAGATAGGCCGTCGGCAGCTCGCTGTAGGGACGGCCGGTCGCCGAGGATGTCATGTTGCCGGCGTCATCGTCCATGCCTCGCGTGTAGAAGACCTGCATCTCGGTGCCGGGGCAGCTCGATTTGCAATTCTTCTGATCGCGCTCGAAATCGCCGTAAGAGGCGGCGTTCGACATCGGGAAGAAATAGCCGTCGCAGGTGCGCACGCAGACGGTGCGGAACTCGCCGTTCATCCTCGGCAGGTTCATGCCGTCGGATTGGTTGATCACCCGGCGGATGTTGCGCGCGCTGGGATGGTCTGGCGGAAGCGCTTCAGGCGTGTGGAGCGTATCGATCCCCTCGTCGCCACGGCCGAAGAGCTGCTCGAACAGATTGCCGCCACCATTGTTGCGGGCGGCCTCCTGGGTCGGGGCGCGACGCGGCTCGACTTCATCAGCGCGGCAGCCATTGGCGTCGAGCGCCGCAAGAATGCGGCTGCGGTCGCGCCGCGTG